>JAGLOF010000071.1 GCA_023139105.1 bacterium | reverse complement strand
TACACAATTTATTTTACAGTGCCTTCTGTACTGAACTGATTAGCTACATTTTGATCAATAACATAAATACACATTTCCTTTGCGCCGGATTGAGTGTAATTGAATTTATTGGACAGATTTTTCAACAAGTGAGTGACATCTTCTCTTATGCGCTCATCATATGTTTTAAATTCTTCAGTATCGTATGCCTTAATACAATTGCGGAAATTCTCGTTTTTCAAGAATGGATCCAGTACTTTTTCTTTAAGATTATGTATATATCGTAATTTTAATTCTTTGAATAATTTTGTTCTGGAGATACTTCGGTTGTGAATTAGAATCTCCTGAGTTAATGTTTCTGTTGTATAAGTTTTTTGAGTAAGTTTGCGGTATTCATGTCTGCTTTCTTCATTAGCTTGCAAGCCCAGTAGACGGTTTTCAATACTGCTGAAAAATGATTCAGTGATTTCCAGCTTTTCTTTTGTATATGTGCATGTCTGCGTTGTTCCCGGTTCAAAACTGATTGCAAAGAGATAGTTTTTTATGTCACGGGCAATCTGGCGATCATTATATGAATACAGAGACTCTTTTACTTCCTGAAGAATTGTGTAGTTGTACATGCGTACCATAGAATCAATAAAACCTTTTGGTATATGTTTAAGATACTCCGGATGAGTTTTAGTGAAAAACAGCCGCATCATAGCCATATTTATAAGTTGATCAGTACTTGCTGTTTGAGTATAAAATTCATTGAATATGCGTATTGCGTCTCTACCGGACAGGCCCTTTTGGCCCTCATTCTCTGATTCAAGCAGCAGTTTACGCCGTCTTTTTGCCGTGAAGTTAGTGCGGTCATCTTCCTTAAGCCATGAAGGAATATTGCCTGCATATATCTCCATTTTTAGCAGTTGTAAATTTTTATCGCAGTAGTTCATATATTTACCTGGATCGCCGACCCACTCATGCAGAGCTTCAGAGCGGGCGTTCATGCGTGTAGCAATTATTATACGTGCAAAATTGTGAAGAACACGAGGAAGAAAAGCCATGTCAATATGTCGTCCGAAGATGTTTTTGTATATGGCCACTTCTGTATTAATGTCCAAAACATATGGTAAGTTTATATAATTTATCCGGTCAGAGAAGGATTGAAAACTATCAATTGATTTTTCATCTTCAGGATTCATCAATGCCAGAAAGAGGCTGTCTACATTTTCTTCAATATCTTCAACTTTATGTACACCTTCAGATATGATATTATGCAGTTCAATTAGCCGTTCAATATTGTGAGATTTGATATCCATCAATGAGTAGATTCCATTGTTGGTCTTTGCATAACGAGAGAAGATGTATCTTACCTTATTACTGTCTACCAGGAAGGCATCAATTCCTTTCTGAACCATATCATTTCTTACAATCACTTGTTTCAGCGGTTTATCTCCGGGATTGTATACACTTATTCCCTCTCCCAGCCGACGATTAAATTCATATGGCCTGGCATATATCATCTTAAAAACTTCTTTTGGAGATTTCAGTTTATAGAGCAAACTGTTGTAAAGTGCGCTGCATATTGTGCATGGCTCATCCGTAAAGACCCAGTCATACTCCTTATCAGTAAATAATTTCCACTTGAACTCATCGTTTTCAAGTAAGTCATCAAAGAAAGCTTTTCTATGTTCCAGCGGCACCATCAGCAGGGGATTGTCATGGCTGGGGCAGGGGACTTCCCAATAATCACGGCTTCCGTTTTCTACACCAATAGCAGGTTCCGGAATGAATCCGCCAAGTCTTTTTCTGTCCAACCGCCATAGTATTTCATAGCGCATACCCTGTTCGGTATTGGCGTATTCTTCAAATTTCAATAGAAGATTATTCAGGAATGTTGATTTACCACAACCCGGAGGCCCCTTGAAAATGTAGATTTTATTCTGCTGGGCTCCGGATTTCATAGAATCTGCCAGATCCATGAAGCGGTTGGCAAAGAGACGGTCGGCAAAGAAGGGGGTACCTGAATCATTTGAAAAAATTTTCCCAAAATCATAGTTGATATAATTTATTGATTCAGGATCATCAGGATACTCATCTACACCTTTTTCAACATAATGATAGACCATGTCATGGAAAATTTGAAATATATTTCTGATAACTATTGAGGGTATAGATGCTGCAACTTCAAGGAATTCTTCAAAGGGAATTGGTGTCTGCGTACCCCACTCTCTTATAATGTGGGATAGATTATTCATGGCTTTTTCGATGTTTTTCATGGCCGCCTATCCTAATGTGGTCTTGGACAATTTGCGATCCTTCATAGTATATCGGATGCGTCGCCACTTGATGTCCGGGGGAGGAGTCGGTCCTGTACTGGCATCAGTGGCCCGAAGCGGTGTTTTTATCTCAGCTTGATTAGTTTCCAGTGATACGGTATCGCCCCATAGAAATTCGATTCCAAGTAAGGCGCTGGCAATATATTCTCTGACCAGTGGCTTTCCTTCAAATTTATGAATCAATCGTAGTTGATTGTCATCGGCTGTATATGTATCAATCAGGATGCGCGGTGGATGATAAAGACTTTCAAACAACATTTTTCTATAATCTTTTGCCTTCCTGCTTTTTACATAATACTCCCACGTCATACGCTGATTATTGAGGCGTTTACCGGCAACAAACAGGTTGTAGCGGCTCAGAAAATCTTGATCTACATATTGATTAATAAATAGAAAATCGGAATACTCCCGGCGAATTTTAAATAATGTTTCTATGCCTGCGCCTGCTTTGATGTCATAATCTTTTCTTGAATGTATATTTGTCATACGGTCAAAATCTAATCCGAATCGGCCCTTGTCGGCACGCTCTTCAATTTCATAAAATAACCTCAGGCCTAATGCATAAGGATTTAATCCTACGCGGGGCATGGATGTAACACCTGCATGAACACGGGCAAAATCTACCTCATGCCCGTTGATGCGGTCATCTTTGAGGAATAGTTTTTCATGCCAATATGAGGCCCATCCCTCATTCAATATTTTTGTACGGATTTGTGGCTGGAAAAAGAGTGAAGTCTTTCTCACGATTTCAATTATAGATTTCATCCAGGTGTTTTCTTCCTGGTTTAAAAAAACGGAATGCGTCATAATATGTTGTACCAGATCAAGAGATTGATCTTTACTCTTATTTCTATAGATCTTATATTTTGCATCAAATTCAGGATGTTTTCTCCTGATCTCTGCAAAGAAAGAGGGCTCACCTTCTTCGCCTAATTCATTTTTCAATTCATTATATCTGTTAACTTCGTTGACATAACCGGAAATTGTCGTATGCTTTTCCAGTTGCAAGAATACATCAAAGTAGTAGTTTAATCTTTCTGAGCATGATTTTTCTATGCCATCATCCAGTGTTTTCAACTCATCATAATAACCTACCAGGTTATCAATTGAGCGGGCAAATTCAATTATGTAATCTACCCAGCGGCCATGCTCTGAACGTAGTCTGGCAATTACACGTTTGTCCGAAAGTGCTTCTCCGGTGAAATCCATGTCCCATGTATTGCGGAAGAAATGATTATTCTGGAAAAAATCAATATGGCCCAGTACATGATAAAAAATCATGACATTGAGCCAGTCGGGATTATTATCATTGTAGAAGGAGATGGCCGGCCTTGTATTAATAACTGTCTCATATGGATTGCCGGGATAGAGTTCGTACTTGCCTTTTTCCTTTAACACTTCTACGTCATGAACCCAGTAGTCATAGAGAGTAGGGATCATGATTTTTGGCGAAAGTTCAATGAGATCACGATTCGTGACAATATATTCCAGTGTCTCACTCTGAAATGAAAGGCCTGCATCCAGTGCGCGCTCTTTGCAGCCCTCCATAATAGCTTTCGTATGTTGGTTGATGAGTTGCATTTCCGCTACCCTTCTCCAATCAACCGTCTAATTGATTCAATTATACGTTCTTCATCCGAATCATCTTCCAGAACATCCATTCTCAAAAGATGAGCTGCATCTTTAAGCAGACCCGATTTATCAAGATATTTCTGGACTTCACTCTCACGGCCCCTGGCATATCCCGGACGTGCTATAGTTACACCTATTCTATTTATGTATGTAAGTAATTTTTTTAGCTCGGGGATTGTTTCCTTGCCTTCTGCATCCCAATCATCACCGTCAGTGCCGTGGAATACATAGATATTGTAATCTTTGGCAAGATTCTCATCATTTACAATTTTATTTACCAGCTTGTAGGCAGCTGATACCTGTGTGCCGCCTGCAACGTTTGTATTGTAATATGTATAAAAGTCTTCCACTTCCTTAGCTTCAACATCGTGAAGTATGAACCTGGTTTCAACCTGGTTGGCATATTGATAGAGGAGCCAACTGTAGATTAATACATGTTGAGTAACGATCAACTTAGTAGGATTGCCTGACATTGAGCCGGAGTAGTCTCTTACAAAGAAGACCATTGCCTGAGACTCATAATCTTTCTCCCTCGATAGAATTCTGTAGACCTTATCCTGTGGTGCTACCAGGAAGCGCGTCGGATCGGGCGGTTCTGTTATTTTCAGGCGACCAAGCGCGATGTTGGTGGTGATTATTTTCCGAAGAGTTGCTTTTTTATCAAGTATCTGCCCTGTACCGCGATTACGGTCGGTAAGATCGTATGTGAATCTGGTAAGTGATCGTTTCTTTCCTTTTTCTTTCAAATTAGGCAGCTTAAACTTTTCTGTCAGAATCTTGCCAAGTTCATAAGCATCTGAACCAGCTTCATGTTCACCGCCTTTACCCTGGCCGGCTCCACCCTGACCTTCACCTTGTTGGCGCACAGGCTGCTCGCCAATGACTTCGCCTTCTTCTCCGTCACCTGCGCCACCTGAGCCTTCACTTTCATCATCCTGGGGCCTGATGCGGTCATGCATGAGTTTTTCTTCAACTGTCGATGGAACAACAACTACTTTTTGTTCACCGCTCTTCCCGGGTCGTACAAGGCGGCCTATGTGGATTTTTCGGGGAAATCCATCCTCTTGACGGCGTTTATCACGCTCAAGCAGTTCATCAAGTGATTTAAGCCACAACAGAGGAGATGGAGTGAGAGTGATATTTTGTAATACGTTAAGGTCATTATTGGAATAGAGTTGATCAGAAGTGCTCTCCATCTCAATATCGGGAGTCATAGTAATCTCATGACAGCCTTCAAAGTTTTTCTCCTGATTCCGTATGGCAGACTGCTCAGGTGATAATTCTTCTTCCTCTTTATTCGATGTGTCTTTATCTGCCTGCATGGCTTATTGCTCGTCTTCCTGAGTGCAGAAATATTCAATGGTTTTCTGGGCACATGTTCGACAGTAATTGAGTTTGCCCAGCATTGTCTGTACCATTCGATCGTACAATTTCTGATTTTCTTCATTGGTTCGATTTGCAAGTGCGCCAATCAAACTGCCTGCTCCGGCAATGTCTGATTTTAGTCTGACATCTGTTACAGCTTTAACTAGTTCCAGATTATCCATGAAGTCATATGAAGGATCAATTGATATTTTCTGTCCATAAATTTTCCTGATTGATGTACGGAATGATTCTCTCTGTTCATCTGTCTTGAGTCCGAGCCGTTCTTCAACATTGCGCACATAACGTTCATCAATTTTTAATGCCTTAAGTTCACCGGTCTGGGGATCTTTGTATTTCCACATTCTGTCCGGCCCCAGATTCTCAGCATCAACGCCAATTACCATATTAACATAGTTCATCACGTCCTTACGGATGGCAAAGGGTTCATCCATGTATGAATTAAATATCTCTGTCATTACACGTTCACGATAGAGGCCTTTTGCTGTTTTCAAGTCTTCCAGATATTTAATGCGATCATTTGCATCACCTACATAGTCCAGTATCACTCTTTCAAAAGCTTTGAAAATGTCGTATGAAAACATGCACATGCCTTCATTGGTCTCAGATGTTTCCACAAGAAGCTGGATAGCCCTGCCAAGATTGCGTTGTCCCAATCCTTTCTGTCCGAAACGTTGAGTTATATCGGGATTCTGGCTCAATGTATCGATTACTTCTGCCAGGGTTTTGATTGATTTTTCTCCGGCAACTTCACCTGCTGACAATTTCATTGTCTCCACCGGTGTCAGTTTCTCAGATCTGGGAAGCCTGGACAATACTATTGCAACTGAAGCTGCATAGTTGAGATTGGGATCTTGATGCAATTTTTCATGGGTAAATGTTGTCTTGGTTTCACTACCGATTGCATAAGTTGTAAGCTCGCTCTGCATGCGGTAATTTGTATTGTGTGAGACATATCCGATACGGCATCTGTCAACAATTGGCGCTTCTTCTTTTTCCGCCAGGAATCTATTGAACTCTGCATTGTTGGATGTTGCAATAATTAAAGTATCAATGGGCCATTTGAATCCATCAATTTCAATAGTTCTGTTTTGAATGACGCCAAGATAGACCTGTACAAGATCCTTCTTATTCTTGTAGATCTCATCGGCAAAGTGAATGCCGCCGCCAGCCACTCTTGCCAGTGCGCCACGTCTAAGATCGAATCGATAAGGATTGTTTGTATCTGTGATGTGGAGGAGGCGTTGGATGGATTCTTCACCCAGAAGGTCTACTGCTGATGATGTGATTTTGTCTTTTGCAGGATATTTACCAGTTACAGTACCCAGAGACTCTGTTAGGGGAACAGGAAGAATTTCGATATGTTCCAGCATGGCCTTAATATCTCCGCCAGTGAAATAACGAAGATCATTCCATATGTATCCGCTACATGCTCCCAAAGGACGATAATTGGCCCAGTACTCGCGCAGTTTCTTGTCTGAAAATTTGAAATTTTCAGACAAATATTTTCTTGATTCGGCTTGGTCATCAAATAGATTCATGGCAAGAATAATGGGGTCTTCATAGGTTTGGCTTTCAATGTTCTTTATCTGTCCGAATTGGCCCATTTTATCAAGATTTATGAAACGAAAAGTATACTTTACATTTGGCTGTTTAGATAGAAAGTTTCGGTATTTTGTGCATAGATAATCGACAAAAAAGGTTTTACCATTACCGGGTTCACCCACTAGAACATATGCCATTTCCTTCGAAGAACCGCCTTCAGCTGCATCCTTGACATATGAGACAAAACTGTTGATCTCATCATACATACCAATTATATGTTTTGGCCCATCGCGGAAGATAGTGAAATCATAAGTAGTCTTCCCATTAACAACCACTTTTTCAATTTTTTTCTCGAGGATCATTCTTGTCACGCTTTGGAATACATTTTCATAACGGCGCTTGCTGGCTTTAAGAGCGGCAAGATGATCGTGCAGGGTTTGAATTTGGGCGGCCATGGCAGCTTCCCCTTTCTCATCCATTTATTCGATCACATGTTTGCGGTATTACGATGTGTTATTGTTCATAGGTACAAAGGGTGTGCCAAAGGTAGGTCATTTTTAATGAAGATGGCATGTCAGGCAGGAATCCGGAGTAAAACTATGTTTTCTTGGAATTCAGGCAGGATTTGCATATGTCTATTACACCAAGCCAGTGTTAAAAAATCATCGCCTGCTGTTGTAAAATTGTATATTTCACCAGTGGTGAATGGTTATCTCTGGAATTTGAAACAAATCTGGTAAGTTTGCGTATCCTGGATATGTTTCAGAATCCAGAGATTTATTGAGAGGATAATAATGAAGTTGTTAACACGAGCAGAGGAATTGGTTTTGCTGGCTGTCTGGCGGCTCAAGGAAGAGGCCTACTGTGTGCCGATCCGTGAGATGCTAATGGAAGCCACGGAACTGAATTGGTCCTTTGGGTCCATCTACGACGCCTTGGACAGACTGGAGAAGAAGGGCTACCTCAGATCCAGCCTTAGCGATCCCATTGCCTCCCGCGGCGGGCGGAGTAAGCGCATATATGCACACACAGCGGATGGTATTAAAGCTATGAATGTAATCCGAAAAGTGCAGCGTCGTATGTGGGACGGAATCGGCGATTTTACTGTGGAGAAACTATCATGAATATGGGACCGCATCACAGGCCGCCACGCCTGGCGGAGTGGCTGCTTCGTCGTTTGGGGCATATCAAGGGCTGGGACACCTTGGCCGATGATATTGGTGAAGCCTATAATTCTATGGTCGAGAAGTCGAAAAAATCGTCTGCAATTCTTTGGTATTGGGGACACGTGCTGAAAACGGTGCCTGGTGCACTACGGAATACTTATTATTGGAGATCGAACATGATACGGAACCACCTGAAGATCGCTTTTCGCCACATGAATAAACATCGTGGCATCACGGCGATTAACCTTGTCGGCATGGGTGTTGGATTGGCCGCAGTGCTTTTCATTCTTTTTTTTCTTCGACTCGAGTTGAGCTTTGACCATCACCATGTTAATGCGGATCGTATCGTTCGCGCCATGAAATCCTATGTGGGGGATGATGACAATCGGACTGCACTTGTACCTCCGGCATTGAGTCCAGCTCTTGTCGCTGATTTTCCTGAAATAGAAGCCGGTGTGCGCCTCATCAAACAAAATGATGTTCATATCATGGCCAATAGTAAGAATTTCTTTGAACGGGGAATTGTATTCTGCGATTCGAGTCTTTTTAAGGTTTTTAGTTTTGATTTTATCCATGGTCATGCTGAATCGGTATTTAGTGATCCCAATGGCATCGTGCTCTCTGAGTCCATGGCCTACAAGTATTTTGGGAAAGAAAATCCATTGGGAGAGACGGTGACCTATAAGGGCCAGACCGCGCTCATCGTCACAGGTGTCGTGAAAGACCAGCCCGGCACATCGTCATTGATTCCGCATTTCATGATCTCACTTGATATGTTTATGGAAATGAAAGATTGGGCCAACCCGGACAGCTGGGGAGCATCGTTTCTGAATAACTATTTTCTTCTTCGTCCCGGTGTCTCTCTGGAGAGTGTTGAGGCCAAGTCAGAATCTTTTTTACAACGACATTATGAATCTAATAAGGACCACCCGTTTAACTTGAAGTTTATACCGCTGAAACAGATCCATTTTCAGACACGTCGCAGTACCATTACACTCTTTGGTGGTATAGCCTCCCTGGTACTCATTGTGGCAATCATGAATTATATCAATTTAGCCACGGCCCGGGCCTCGACCCGGTCCAAAGAGATCGGTCTCAGGAAGGTGATTGGTGCACAACGTAAAGCGCTGCTCGGTCAGTTTATTACGGAATCGGTACTTTTTTCCCTGATTGCGTTCATGGCAGGCCTTGCTTTGGTGGCATCCCTGATGCCTGGATTTAACAGTTTATTGGGAACTCATCTCAGTCTATCCTTGATTTTTGATCCAGTGCTCTTGTCCTGGCTGGGCGGACTCATCATCGTGGTTGGACTCTGTGCCGGATTGTACCCGGCACTAATTATCACCTCCACGAAACCCGCAGATATCTTCAGAAAACAGGTGATGGGCCATTCCAAATCAATTCTGAGATCAACGCTTGTCGTCTTTCAGGTCATTATAACCGTGGTGTTGATCGCCCTGACCTTGGTCATTGCCAAGCAGATGCGATTTATCAATCAACGGGATATGGGCTTTGAGCAAAAAAATATCCTGGCTATCGATGTCAGGGATGACCGTTTACAAAAAAACAAAATGATTATTCGTCAATTACTGAAAGCACATCCTGCCATTCAACATGCCTCTTTTGCATCCTCTTTGGCTAATTCTTCGGATTATATGACCAACATCGATTGGCCGGGTAAAGAAGAGGGGCGAGAGCAGGATGTCTGGCTCAATTTTGTCGATGAGGAATTCGCGGATGTCTTTAATTTGGAGTTGACAGCCGGACGTGATTTCAAATCGGTCACCAGTAATGAAAAAGACGCTGCTTTTCTTGTCAATGAGACTCTGGTACGGGCCCTGGGGTGGGACGACCCTGTGGGTAAGTCCCTTGAGCATTTTATAGGGGGCCGAAAAGGAACGGTAGTCGGTGTAGTTAAGGATTTTCATATGCTTTCTTTGCAGGAGTCTATTGCCCCGATGATCATGGATCTATGGCCCGATTGGGACAAGAGCAGTCTGGCAGTTGCATTGAATCAGAATCCAACACCTGAGCTCATAGGTGAGATTGAAAGCATTATCAAACGATTTGCACCGGATTATCCCTTTGTCATGGATTACTTTGAAGATAGGATCAAGAGCAGTTATACCTCCGAGATCCGCATGCAGAAACTTTTTGGTCTCTTTTCCATTCTGGCCGTGTGTATCGCCGGTATGGGGCTTTTCGGTCTTACAGCATTTACAGTTCAACGGCAGACCCGGGAGATTGGCATCCGGAAAACATTGGGCGCCTCGATCATGGTGATTGTATATCAGCTTAGCCGTCAATTGGGGCGCAATGTACTTATAGGCAACCTGATTGCCTGGCCGCTCATCTGGTGGCTGGCAGGTAAGTGGCTGATGCGATTTGCATATCGTGTCGATGTGGATTGGTACATCTTTGCGGGCTCCACGGTTATTGTTTTACTGGTTAGCGTATTGACTATTTCGGCCCAGGCATTTAAAGCAGCCAGAGCTAATCCGGCAGATAGTTTAAGATATGAATGAAGGTTTTATCTATTACCGGGATAGTATGAAGTAATCGTTGCTTATTTATGATAACATCTGGAATGAATTGACTCATTGGTATGAGAAGGGCACTTAACAAGTGCCCTTTTTTGTAACATTGAACTGTTACAAATGATTGATTATATTGATCATAATCCTTTCTTAGAAAAGTATGTAAGTTCTATTTCAAAAACAGATAAGTCGGTATTTCAATGGCAATCGAAAGAACTGTAATAGGAGTAATGATAATTTGAAATCATGTTTATATTTATATCTCATCCTCTTTCTGAGCATTAGTTTGAATTTTGGTCAAAGTAATGCACAGTCTCTGATTCAATCGCATCTGCCGATAATCATCATAAATACCAATGGGCAGCCTATTCCTGATGAACCAAAGATGATTGCGGATATGCGAATCATACGGAATGAAGATGGCAGTCCAAATGTTATTTCAGATACAGCCACCCATTATCTGGGTAAGATCGGTATTGAAAAACGAGGATCATCTTCTCAATGGTTTTTCCCAAAGAAACAATATGCATTTGAGACACGCCATGAAGATGGAAGTAACCGAAATGTATCCTTACTCGGGTTGCCGGAGGAGAATGACTGGATTCTTTATGCACCATACAGTGATAAAACGCTTATGCGCAATGTTCTTGTCTATACTCTTTGGCAGCAGACAGGGCGTTATGCCAGCAAGTGCCGTTTCTGTGAGGTAGTCATTAATGATGAATATCAGGGTATCTATGTATTAATGGAAAAGATTAAGATAGATGATAATAGAATAGATATAGCTAATTTGAAGGCAGAGGATGTTTTCGGAGATGAACTTACGGGCGGATATGTAATCAAAGTTGATAAGACTGATGGCCAGAAGAATGAAGGATGGGAATCCCCGTATCTGCCTTATTCAGGAGCATGGCAGCGCGTTTTCTATCAGTATCATGATCCTGATCAGGATGAACTTATGCCTGAGCAGAAAACATATATACAAAATTACATCACTGCCTTTGAGGAGATGATGCATAGTGCTGATTACAGGCTGCAATATGATCAATGGCTAGATGTAGATTCTTTCATAGATTTCTTCCTCATCAATGAATTAAGCAAGAATGTTGATGGGTTCAGGCTCAGTGCCTTCATGATAAAGGACAAAGACAGCAAGGGCGGCCTGCTGAAGATGGGCCCTGTCTGGGATTTTAATCTTGGCTTTGGTAATGCAGATTATTTTGACGGATGGAAGACAACGCGCTGGCAGCTGGAATATTTTTTCTCCAGTTATGTTTTCAAGGATGATCCTTTCTTTCCGCCATTCTGGTGGAAACGATTATGGGAAGATGATTCATTTAAGTATAAAACAGCCTTGCGCTGGAATGAGCTGCGAGAGACCATTTTTTCCAATCAATTCCTGGAATCTTTTGTAGATTCGGTATCTGTACATCTTGGAGATGCAGTGCAGCGGAATTATCAGTGCTGGCCTGATGCTCTGGGGCAATATGTCTGGCCAAATCCCGATGGATATAATGATCGGACAACATACCAAAGTGAAATTGACTGGATGAAGATATGGATTCAACAACGTCTGAGCTGGATGGACACGCAGTATTCAACTATTCTGACCAGTGTTGAGGACGAGATTTGTGCGCCGCCAGGACAATGGACGTTATTGCCTAATTATCCGAATCCGTTTAATCCACATACATCGATAAATTTCCATATTAAATCTGCCGGCCATGTAATACTTGAAATTTTTGATGTATGCGGGCGTAAGGTTCAGACAATTATCAATGCTGAATTTTCGCCAGGAGTACATGCGGTCTCATTTGATGCACATATGTTTGCTTCCGGTGTCTATCTCTGCCGTATGCAGTTTGGTGGATATTCACAGGTTCAGAAAATGGTTTTATCAAGATAGATTTGATCGTAACAGATCTTTCTATTTACCAAGGTAGAGCATTAGATTGCCAGATGGCTGCATGCTTCTACCATATATAACATTACCAAGTAGTATGTCATGTATGCCGTCCCGGTTCCAGTCCAGAATCTGAAAACGTGCCTGTCCGTACTGAACTTGATTTGCAGTAGGTTTAGGAATTACTATTTCCGATGGCGCCAGTTGAGGTGATGTATTGCTGCCGATGTTTTTGAACCAGTAGATTCCCATGATGTTCCCTACTATTAAGTCTTGCAGTCCATCATTATTCCAGTCATAAATAATGGGGCCCGGCATAAATAGTTTTGATCCGGTTGGCAGTTTAATTGTATCAAATGTAATAAACAGAGGTTCGGCTGGCGTGCCTGTATTCTTCAGGAACGCTATATTTGTGTCATATCCTATGAGCAAGTCATTGAGGCCGTCACCGTCCCAATCTGCGTAGTGAATACGTGAATGATCTTTGGCCTCAATATGGCTGGCATCTTTTTTACTGTGGAAAGTACCATGAAGAACGGTGCCGGCAACTTTCAATCGCTGACCGGCATTTAGAAATGGTAAAGAATCAGTACCGGTATTTAAAAATATCCATATCTGTCCTGCACCATCGCCTGCCAGTAAGTCTTTATTTCCATCCATATTCCAATCCACAACCTGTGGATATGCACCCAGACATCAGAGGCTGGGTAGGGAGATCTCTGCACCTCCTGCCTTAATGTAGTCGAAATTTTTAAATAGAGCTTCTTTACTGCTGCCAGAGTTAAGATAGAGACGGATTTTTCCATCGGCAAATTGCCCTACAATAAGGTCATTGAGGCCGTCATTGTTCCAATCTGCTACACAAGGGACCAGATGGCCCATGTCAATTGAAATAGCTATGCCGTCTGCCTGAATATTGACGGGTTCATGGAAAGTTTGTCCATGCAGGCAGGAAAGCGAAAATAAAAAACCGATTAGGCAGATTGATTTCATTATGCGTCCCTTTTAATTATTGTTAAGATAAAATTAAGACTGTTTTTTGCCGAAAAAAGTTTTATTTTAAATAGTTGGCAATAATTTGAAATAGTCATCGTTCATTGATACGAACATCATTACTTATTTCAGAGTGGAGGAAGACATGAAAATCAAATTAGCTGTTGTATTATTGTGTGCAGTCTCATGTGCTCTTTACGCACAAGATGATATCACTGTACAGGCATCCTCATCTGGTGTTGGTGACGGGCTTGATCTTACAGCTGTCGGTGAATTGTTTAAGGCATCAGAGGATCTGGAAGATTTTGAACATCAATTGAATGATCCGGATAAAGGATATAATAATCTGGATCTCAATGAAGATGGCCATGTAGACTATATCCGTGTCATGGAAGAGACGTCTGATGATACGCGAATAATTATTCTTCAGGCACTGCTGGGAGAAGATGAATGTCAGGACGTAGCATCCATTGAAATTGAGAAACGCAGTTCAGATGATGTGCAGATGCAGGTGCATGGCGATGAGGATATTTACGGACCGGATATCTATTATGTACCGGTTGCCAGTGTACACACCTGGCCTATTGTTGTGCGCTTGTACGGTCCTGCATATAGGCCCTGGCGGTCTGGTTATTACTGGGGTTATTATCCTCCCAAATGGCGTCCCTGGCGTCCGGTAAAATTGAATGTGTACCGCAGCCGTCATGTACATATTCATGCAAGACACAGTTTTTCAGTTGTTAATAGACCAAGGGTCAGGAATGTTCATAAAGTCACTTATACCAGGCGGAGATCTAGTCTGGTCAAACATAGAGTCGTTGCCAGACCTGCTGGAAAGAGAACGGTCATAAAGAAGACAACGGTAAAAAGACCGGCGAAGGTAACGAAGACGACTACTGTTAAACGGGGTCGCAATACTGTCAAGAAAAAAACTGTAGTAAAAAAATCTTCACAGAAAAGAGTGAGTTCACGCAAGGCCACTGTTAAACGGAAAAAGTAGTTTTAATCTATTCTCTATGAAAATCATGGATGCCTTTGAACAGTCATCCATGATTTTTTTTTATTATGCCTGCGCGGCAATGTCATAGACACATAGATTACTCTGATGCCTGACATAGAGACGTTTGTTGTGAATGACTGGGTGAGAGTAATGCCGCCGACGTTTCCGTTTTCCAGTGTCCGGAATATCAATAGTCCCGCGTTTTTCAAATTTTGTTAGTAGAGGTTTATAAAGATAAAAGAATCCGTCTCTGTCATAACAATAGAGCAGCCCCTCTGCAGAAATGATGGTGATCAGCATGGGATAGTTTTTGTGTGTGTCGTAGAGGCTTTTCCCGGTATACCAATCCACGCATGTGAATTCCCACGCTTCACTGTCAGCCCCGAAGATTCTCTGATTTAAGATAACTACATCTCCCTGGTCAGCTGAAATTTCAGCTGATTCCCAGACAGGCTTTACACTATCGCCTTCATGGGATAATTTCAAAAGAACACTATTATACTGAAAATCGCCAATAAATAATAAAAGGCTGTCTTTGAAAATGGGTGTGTTGGCCTGTTTCTTTTTACTGAGCTTGTGAGACCACATCAGTTGACCTGTACCTGCATCCAGAGAAAACGCAGAATATTTTGTTCGCTGAATGAAAAATGTCTTTCCACCATGTTCAATCAGAATGGGATTGCCATAACTACTCTTTTCACCCATTGCCGGGCTGGCCCATATTAGTTCTCCATTGAATCGGTCCAAAGCAACTACGTTGGTGTCTTTACCGGCTGGCGTACAGTATAGTTTGTTCTCTGCAACCAGTAGATTTTCTGAGTAGCCGCACTGTATAGTACGGCCCCCGTATTCAGTTTTTATATTTTTCTTCCAGAGCGTGGTTCCATCTGCAAGTTGGAAACAATAGATCTTTCCAAGCCCGCTGAGAAAGTATCCCAGACTATCAACCACTAATGGAGTACACCGGCTGCCGGGGTAGTTCTTCACCCATTCCGGACCCAGGAGTGTTTTGTATTTGAGTTGGCCGTTATGTTTAAAAGCATATACGTAATTTGTTTTTTCATGAGTGCCGATTGTGTAGACCATGCTATCGGTGACCACAGGAGAGGCATAACCGCAGCCCAGATCAGAAAATTGCCAGAGCAGTTCAGGTCCGCCTTCAGGCCACCGGGTGAGCAGGCCGGTTTCAGAGTAGATACCATTACGGTTGGGTCCTCGCCATTGTGTGATTTTTGGTTTGACATTGATTTTAGCTATATCCTGTTGGTTGTTGATTTTAGTTTCTGATGCACAATACAAAAGCAGAGGGAGTGTGTATAGCAGTATGAGCATGGATTTCATATATTCTCCTGAAAGTTCGATGTGATATAAATATAACAAAGAATATGTGTATTTGTGACAGGAATTATGAAAATTAACTGGATTAAACTCTTTGGTCTCAATGAAGATTTTTATGATTATAATACCACTTTCCGGACATTACCCGGTAATGGCAGTATGTATGATTTTGATCATCCTGTTGTCATCGATATTGAAGATCAGCTGAATAAGAGGACTCAGAATATGCCGCTTGAATCTTTGTTTTAATCCATAGAATACCCGGAAGAGCCAAAAAAAAGCATTTGACCACGGAATACATGGAGCCTCCCAGCCCTGTCCTACGATATAAAAAAAGAGTTCTTGCGGATGATGTATTATATACCCTTTAAATTAGTCCCCGGGGTGTCAGTGCTGCTCTTCCGCTGATTCCCCGGGGACACTTGTATCTCCCACTGGACTGATGAATCTTTTAACGGTCCATATAAATGCTGAATATCCAATGTCCAATATCGAATATTGAATATCGAATATCGAAGTAAGAACTCCTTGGGTATTCTACATTCGGTGTTCTGCTGTTCAATATTCGCTCTGGTAAATTTCACTTTAAGGCTCGTCGCAAGGATCGCAAGGAAGAACCAGGACATAATAAGATCTAATCTTTTTCCATGAGAGTTCTGGACAAGTACTGTGTTCTTACTTATATTATCATGTCAGGGGATGCGGCTAACTGTCAATGGAGTAGATAGAAATAAAGAAAGAAAGAAAGAAAGAAAGAAAGAAAGGGCACTCTCATGGCTCACCGCACATTAAAAACCGGTTATTCAAATATGGTGGACCGGCTTAACCGTTTCCCCCAGGGAGCACCGCCTTCGGAATGGCTCTACAAAATTTTGAAAATATTGGTATCAGAGCGTGAAGCTAAGTTAATTGCCAATCTGCCTATGAAACCATTTACTGCTGAGAAAGCGGCAAAGATCTGGAAAGTCAACTTGCTACAGGCGCAAAAGGATCTTGATGAACTGGCATCCAGGGCCATTCTAATTGATATAGAGAACGAGGGTAAAACTATATATACTCTTCCACCGCCAATGGCCGGTTTCTTTGAATTTTCTATGATGCGCATCCGTGATGATATTGATCAGAAAGTACTGGCAGAGTTGTTTTATCAATATCTTAATGTTGAAGAAGATTTTATCAGCCAACTTTTTACCAGAGGTGAAACGCAGCTTGGACGTACTTTTGTGCATGAGCCGGTATTATCTAATGAAGATTCAATACATGTTCTGGACTATGAACGGGCATCGGAGGTAATTCAGACTGCTACTCATATGGGTGTTGGCATCTGTTACTGTAGGCATAAGATGGAACATCAGGGTTTAAACTGCGACGCTCCTATGGATATATGCATGACATTCAATGAATCTGCAGCATCATTAATTCGTCATGGTCATGCCAGAGAGGTTGAAAAAAAAGAGGGAATGTACCTGCTGCTTCAAGCATATGAAAACAATCTGGTGCAGTTTGGAGAGAATGTACGTGAGCGTGTTAATTTTATATGTAACTGCTGCGGATGCTGCTGTGAGGCAATGATTGCCGCTCGCCGGTTTGCGGTTCTGAATCCAATTCATACTACTAATTTTCTTCCAATTGTCAATGATGATAAATGTACAGGCTGCGGAAAATGTATCACTGTGTGTCCGGTAGAGGCTATGACAATGGTTACAGCCAATGACCCGCACGCTACTAACAGGAAGAAGGCTAAGTTGGATGTTGATCTGTGTCTGGGCTGCGCTGTGTGTGTCCGTGTGTGTCCAGCCGGCTCTCTCTCATTGAAGTCCAGATTACAGCGTGTGATAACGCCGCTGAATGGTGCACACCGGGTCGTACTCATGGCTATTGAAAGAGGTGTGCTTCAGCATTTGATTTTTGATAACAGGGTCATGTGGAGCCACCGAGCCATGTCAGCGGTACTGGGGGTAATTCTGAAACTGCCTCCTGTAAAACAGATAATGGCAAGCAAGCAGATGAAGAGTAAATATCTTGAGGCATTGATTAGGCAGAAGAATGTCTGATCAATATTTCCTGTATTGCACACGATAAACGTGCTATTATTAATCAAAATATTTAAAGAGAAAATTGATGCACACTCAGCGTGATACCATAGTGTATCTCCCACTGGACTGATGAATCTTTTAACAGTCCATATAAATGGTGAATATCCAATATTCGCTTTGGTGAATTTCACTTAAAGATCCGTCGTAATTCAATATCCTTGGGGCTGTGCAGGGCGGCTCTGTGGCCTTCGTGAGCTCTGTGCGAGTGCTCTTTTTCGTTTTTTTCGCTCTTTTCCGTAGGCAATGCTCCTGCTCTTCTTTCATTTTGTTATTTTATTTTCTATCCGTGTGTATCTGTGATAATCTGTGGCAAAATTTAGTATTTATCGGGCATATGTAAAATGAATAATGAATAATGAATAATGAATATCCAATGTGGAGATTTATTTGACTGTTTCCATGAGAGTTCTGGACAAGTA
>JAGLOF010000070.1 GCA_023139105.1 bacterium | reverse complement strand
GAGTAGATATGGAGTATAAGGCAATAAACTTGAAAGAGAAGCTGTCTTTGTTCAATGATCAGTTTGCACCCAAAATAATTGCACAGATGAATAATGTTCATTTTAAGCTTGTCAGATTTAAAGGTGATTTTGTATGGCATTTGCATAGTGACACAGATGAGGTGTTTCTGGTAATTGAGGGTAGTATGCAAATTGATTTTCGTGATGGCAGTGTATCTCTGAGTGTCGGTGAGATGTTTGTGGTTCCTAAAGGTGTGGAACATAAACCGTTTGCAGAAGAAGAGTGTAAAATTATGTTGGTTGAACCTAAAGGAGTTGTTAATACAGGTGATTCCGGAAGTGCATTGACAGCAGAAACGGATGTATGGATTTAATCAGAACATTATAAAGAGGCAATTAATGCACGCTCGGCGAGATAGCATAGAGATTGGTTTTAGGGTAAATATTGTACTAAAAAATAATCAGCGAAGCGGGACATTAACAGAGGGCGTGGTCAAAGATATATTGACCAAGGCTCCCAGGCATACTCATGGCATTAAAGTACGACTGGAGGATGGCCAGGTGGGCCGGGTGAAGGAAATATTAGACTCGTAACAGATCCCAAGAGAAATGTTGAACTATTCCATCTCCTTCAAATTATCTTCTCCCGGTTTTATTATTATTCCTTTATTGTGTCTGCCATTCATCTTAATCGTTATTGGTCTATCAAACTGCATGTGTCTGGTATATTTAAGCTTTTCCACATCTTTCTGGCTCCGAAGCCATTCCCAATCGACAAATGCATCTTTTGTGTTCTTCATTACTGTGAAATATCCTACTGAGAAGGAATTTAGATTTTCCATGAAGTGAGAGCCCTGTGACGGCTCAACATCAAAGTCACGGAATCCCCCCTCTATGATAACCCGGGCACCTGATATCTGATCCCATCTTACGGGAATACCAAGCCAATTGTCCATTGAACCCCAACGTCCCACTCCAATAAGAAGATATGGGCGGTGCTGGTGTACCAGTTTGGCGTTGAGCTTGCTTATTTCATCTGCAACATCATTGCTTTTTGACCGCTCATAAGTACTCCTGTCAACCATGATAATATCATGTATTCCGTCAATAACACCGTTACCCATGACACGGCGTGATTGGCATATCAATGTATCTGGTATTACATCATCAATTTCCATACCCTCAACTTCACGGGTGAGCACCATTGGACGGATTTGAAGAACGTTCAATGTTTTCCTACCGGATGTACCGGGATCCCAGTCAGCTGCAAATTCAATGTCTACAGGTGTTCCCATGCCCCAGCTGCCCAGATCCAGAAGCCGTTTTAATATGTCAGCCAGGGGGAAGGTCTTGAATTTCAGCACAGGTGCAAAGGTCACCAATCTTATACCGGGGCGTGACAGACCGTCATATATGGTGTCATTTTCAGGTGAAAAAGTGGAGCCGGCTCCAAAGAGTGTTCCATCTTTTTCTGCATCATCCAAAGGGTATGAACTGATTTGATCACCTAAAGGTAAGCTTTCTTTGTTTATGTGATTACATAGATCAAGTGCATAAAATGTATGTTGATTGGAATTAAGGGCAAGTTTTGGACTTGAGAGCTGTAGAATATGATTTGGGTACTCCGGACTGAATCTCAGAGTCGATCCTCCTTCAACAACTGTGCGTCCCAGGCCAAGGGCTATTGACGCAATGCCATCTTCCGATGTCTGTGGAGGAGTCGGATAGAAATTAAAAGACTGTGCAGTACCGGAAAGCAGGGGATAGAAACGTGTGCCTCTGGCTGATCCGGCCACTTTCTGGATGATTACGGCCATTTTTTCATCATCTGCCTGAAAGTCTGTGGCTTTAAGATAGTCTTTTGCCGATTTGAAGAAAGTTGATGCGTATACGGTTTTTATCGCATCAATCAGCTGCTTGAGACGCTGATCCGGACGTGTTGCGCAATTTGCCTCCATTACAGTCTCATAAACTCCTGCAAATGGATGGACATGCGAATCTTCCAATAGACCCGATGAGCGGATTGCCAGAGGGGCCTTGACAATTTCCAAAAATTCTTGCAGTGCACTGAGAGCGGGCTCAGGAAAATGTTTGGCGTTCCGGAAAGTATCTATAAGCAGTCGATCATCGTCGGTGTTTAAAGCAAATTCACGTAGCTCGTTCATATCAAGAAATTGATCAAAAACATCGGTGGCCACAATTACTGCCGCAGGTATGAGAATATGTATACCTTTAAACTGATCTTGTATGCCATAGTTATTAATCAGCATGTTGAAGAATGCAAGCCCTCTTGCTTTTCCTCCCAGAGAGCCAGTGCCAATTTTGGCAATAGCATTATCCTGGTCATATATTTCAGCATCAAATTCTGTTATCATACCACGTTGTCTGATCTGTCTGTATTCACGGAGTTTAGATATAAGGTGTCTTCGCAGGCCTTCAGGAGAATCAAAATCTGAGACTTTCCTGGGCCTGAGACTATGGGCCAGCCAGAATTCAGTACGGGCCTTGAGCCAGTGTGAAAAATGATTGCGTGCTGCATGGAATATCAGCGATGCCTCAGGTATATGTTCCAGACATCTCTCCAAGCTGATAAGATCGCTGGCACGTTCCACCTCCGAACCATCGGGAAGTCTGAATAAAAAATCTCCGAAAGAGAGGTTGTCTGTCATGAATTGACGAATTTTTTTGCGAATATATGTAGATTCTTTATGTACAAACAAACATCCGATCTCCTCAGCCAAATCGCGGTTCTTCATATCTGTGGAGTGAATCAGTATTGGGATGTCGTCATGCTTACGGCGTATAACTTTAGCAAGCCGGAAACCTGCGTTGGAATCAAGTTTTCCATTTCTTGGGAATTCCACATCACTTATAATGCCCATTACTGTGCTGTGGTGTTTTTCAAAAAGATCAATTGCCGCTTCATAGTTTTTTGCAAGCAGGATCTTGGGCCGTGCACGCTGCCTTAAATTTTTGTGAGATAAGTTAACTCCCTCCTGAATAAAACGTCCTGATTGATGGATGAGTTCTAAATAGATAAGTGGCAACATAGATGAGTAGTATTTTATTGTGTCTTCAACCAGAATGATGGATTGTACACCCATGACATGTGTATCGTGTTCTACATTGAGGCGATCCTCCAGATGTTTGATAATTGCCAGAAGCAGGCGGTAATCGCCCTGCCAGACAAAGGTTTCATCGAAGAGTATATTCTCTTTTCTGGCCAGCATATCAGCCAGTTCACGGTTGTCAAATGCCAGCATTGCAATGGGAATATCTACATGAGCATCACGTACAGTTTTTGCAAATGCTGCCGGGCCCATGTCTTCAATATGAAGTGTGGTAATGACCAGGTCAAAACGATTATCTCCGGTAAGCAGTGCTATGGCCTCCCTGCCTGATGAAACACGTGTAAGTTCCGGTGTATGGCTGAGGTTTAGCCCCTGGTATTCACTTCGCAGAAGTTCATACAGACGTCCATCTTCTTCGAAAATATAAAAATCATAGAGGCTTGAGACGATGAGGACATCACGAATGCGGTGTTTCATAAGGTTTTGAAATTGTTGAAAACGTGTGGCATACCCATTTATAATCCAGAATGAATCTATCTGTGTGTGGAAGTCAATGTGGGTTTCTTTCATGATTGCCTCATATATTCTGTTTGTTTTTTTGCACGTGAAGCGGTATTTTATCTCCTGCCCAGATACTAAAGGAGATTTTATGTCCGGAGTTCAACCCTTACCCTGTTTCTTTGTTTCAGATCTGCATGGTCGAGACAGTCGATTCCACGTCTTATTCAATATTATTGCCGTTGAAAAACCGGCAGGTGTATTCCTTGGCGGTGATCTATTGCCTTCCGGGATCGCAGCATTCTCACCGTCGCTTGCCGGAGCCACCGGTGACTTTTTGGAAGATGTGCTCCTGGCGGGACTGCGTCATCTTAAAGTCACTATGGGCAATGCCTATCCTCAAATCTTTGTCATCCTGGGCAATGACGACGGTCGTTTTCCTGAACCGGCATATCAGGCTGCTGAAGTCGAAGGCTTGTGGACATATGTGCATGAACGCACCGTTGATTTTTATGAATTCACCGTCACCGGCTACAGTTATGTGCCGCCTACGCCGTTCCGCCTGAAGGACTGGGAACGTTATGATGTCTCCCGTTTTGTAGACCCCGGCTGCGTCTCTCCGGAGGAGGGCAGTCGCACTGTGGATGTGGAGTCCCATATCGTCCGCTACGCCACCATTGCCAAAGATCTGGACGCTCTATCACTGGACATGGACCAGGATAAGGCCATGTGGCTCTTCCATTCACCGCCTTACAAGACAGCACTTGATCGTGCCGCCCTGGACGGCCAACTGATTGATCATGTGCCCCTGGATGTTCATGTGGGCAGTATTGCTATCCAACGTTTTATTAATAAAGCCCAACCTTTGCTCACGCTGCACGGCCATATTCATGAGTCGGCCCGTCTCACCGGGAAATGGTCTGAAACCATTGGGAGCACTGTGGCTATCAGCGGCTGTCATGACGGCTCTGAGCTGGCCCTGGTCCGCTTTGATCCCCGTGACCCGGCAGTGGCTACCCGGGAGCTCGTCACTGCTGTATAATGATAGCGGTCTCGTCCCATCGGTGACAGCAATCGAACTCCCCATGAGACAGACTTATTGGAATCCGACCAAAGGGGCAGTATCAAAATTAGAAGTCGAACCAACTTCAATAAAATTACAGATATTATTGTATAGAACCAAATTTTTTTTTGGTCAATGCTGAAACGAGTTGGTAAATGTAGGAGCATTGGGACATTGAGCACTGAATACACCGAAGAAGAACACACTGAAAACAGAAAAAGAATTTATTGTTCGTCTTGTTCGTTTTGTTCGTTGCTAAATTTTTGTTCTTGCAACATTAAGTTTTAATACCAGCCCTCCATTCACTGGGGTGGAGATATAGTAGTTGACGTATGATATTTGGAACTGGCAGCTAACAAAAGAGAAAAAAATATAGAGATTAGCAACGAACAAGACTAACAAAACGAACAAGAGAGAAAAAGATATAGAGATTTGTAAGAAACAATATATATAAAATTAATAGCAGATGATATATTTGTATTATTACTCCGGCAATAAAAGAGATGACACTGTAGCCCTATGAAATCTCAACATTAATGCAAAGCCTTTTATTGCCGGAGTAATAATAGCCTAAAGCCCACCAGACTGCTAGTGCTTTGTCATGATTAAATATTTATAGAGTTCTTAGATACCGTTCGTATTACTGTATCGTTATTTGACTTTGAAGGGCATATTGTTTATCTTACTTACTATGCTATCATGAATTATGAAAGTAAACTATTTTTATGCGTTGGATAGAATCCAGTAACTATAAAATATCCCCTTTTTTTCTCACCGGTTTTTGATTTTAATCATTCCTGTAGCAACATTAATAACTGTATTTAAAAGTGTACCGTATTTTGTGATAAATTTCAATAATCTTGTGACTTAATACGAGATAAAATATTATTTTGGAGTAATTATGGGTATTTATAATACCACTCAAAAAGAGATTGCAAAGCAACTTGATTCAGGTGCGTCACGATCTCAATGGAAAGATTGGAAGTGGCAACGGACACACTTGATTACCTCCATAGATGAGGTTGAGCGGCTGTTGGAGGTCAAGTTTTCACCTGAGAGAAAGGTCAAACTGGTCAAAACTTTAGAAAAGTTTCCGTTGGCCATCACGCCGTATTATCTCTCGTTGATTGATACCGCTGATTATGAGAATGACCCTGTTTTTCGTCAAGCAGTACCAGATCCCTCTGAGCTATTGCTTTCAGCCTGTGAGATGAGTGATCCCCTGGCTGAAGACAAGGACAGTCCGGCTCCCCAGATTACTCACCGTTACCCGGACCGTGTTCTTTTTCATGTGAGTAATGTCTGCTCCATGTACTGCCGGCACTGCACGCGGAAGCGAAAAGTGGGAGACAGAGATTCCATCCCCGCCCGTGATACATTGAAAGAGGGTATAAAATATATTGCCGAGACCCCGGAAGTACGTGATGTATTGCTTTCAGGTGGAGATCCTTTCCTGTTGTCGGACAAATATCTGGATTGGATTCTGACGGAATTGGGAAAAATTGACCATGTGGAGGTCATCCGTATTGGCACACGAACACCGGTTGTATTGCCTTACCGCATCACGGATGAATTGGTCAACATGTTGAAAAAACATCAGCCTTTATGGGTAAACACACATTTCAACCATCCCAGGGAGATTACAGCCTCCAGCAAAGCCGCCCTGGCAAAATTGGCTGATGCCGGCATTCCTCTGGGTAATCAAACCGTTCTGCTGGCGGGTGTTAACGACTGTCCGCGCATCATGAAGCGCCTGGTTCACAAGTTGGTTCAGAATCGGGTGCGACCCTATTATCTCTATCAGTGTGATTTGTCAGAAGGTTTGAAACATTTCAGGACACCGGTTGGCAAGGGCATCGAAATTATTGAGAGTCTGATTGGGCATACCAGCGGTTTTGCCGTCCCAACCTATGTGATTGATGCGCCGGGCGGCGGCGGCAAGATTCCCGTCATGCCCACTTATCTCATCTCCTGGTCCACAAATAAGGTGGTGTTGCGTAATTATGAAGGCATTATTACTACATACAAAGAACCCGATTCCTATGAACCCATTTTTTGTGACCGCAACTGTAATGACTGTTCCCTGCAACTGAAGCTGGATGGGGCGGATGAGTTGAAATCTGTGGGTATTTCCAGATTACTTTCGGATTCAAATGAGGCCATCACATTGGTCCCTGGTGGTTTGGAGCGGATTGAGCGCCGCAGTGATGTCGAAGAGGATGAATAGCCTATGAAAATTATTGATTATGTGATATTTGCTGTTTATTTTATTGGGGTATTGGCAGTCGGTTTTTATTTTTATCGGCGGAATAAAAACCGTGAAGATTATTATGTCGGAGGTCGGGATATAGCGTCCTCACATATTGGCCTTTCCATTGTAGCCACCGATGTGGGGGGCGGTTTTTCTGTGGGATTGGGGGGGCTTGGTTTTGTCATGGGCCTTTCCGGGAGCTGGTTGCTGTTTACTGGGTTGGTGGGGGCCTGGCTGGCCGCCATTTTCACTGTACCTGTGCTCAAAAAATTGGATCAGAAACAAGGCTACTATACCTATCCGGACTTTCTTCGTTCGGCTTATGGCCCCAAGGTTGCCATGACGGCGGCCGTGATTTCCGGAATCGGATATCTGGGTTTCACCGGGGCACAGATTTTGGCAGGGGCCAAACTGGCAGCGGGCAGCGTATTGGCTGATGTTCAGTGGATTGATCCTCAAACACTTGCGATGTATGTGATGGCAATCATAGTGCTGGCTTATACGGTCCTGGGTGGTTTGAAGGCCGTGATATACACAGACACCATTCAGTGGATCATCTTGTTGGTGGGATTGACATTTTTCGGTTTGCCTTTTGCTTTTTCAAAAGTCGGGGGCTGGGCCGGTATGCAGGCCGCTCTTCCTCCGGCCTTTTTTACATTGACAAATGTCAGTATCACACAGATCATTAACTGGTTTGTCACCATCATTCCAATCTGGTTTGTGGCAATGACACTTTATCAGCGGGTTTATGCCACACGATCGGTGAAAGAAGCCCGAAAGGCTTTCTTCATTGCCGGCCTTTTAGAGTATCCGGTCATGGCCTTTCTGGGTGTGGCACTGGGGATGATGGCACGAGTCATTCTTCCTGATGTTGAACCGGAAATGGGTATGCCTATGCTGCTCCGGGATAGTCTGCCGATTGGTGTGACGGGAATTGTCATCGCCGCTTATTTCTCAGCAATCATGTCTACTGCCGACAGTTGTTTGATTGCATCCTCCGGGAACTGGGTCAATGATATATACGAACGTTGGGGTGGCAGAAAGAAAGAAGCTTCGATTTTGGTGTCGCAAATTGCCACCTTGATTGTCGGTGTTCTGGCATTGGTGCTGGCCAGCCAATTCAGGTCGGTGCTGGAATTAATTCTTCATGCCTATGCGTTTATGGTTTCGGGGTTGTTGGTACCCACAGTGGCTGCCTATTTCATAAAAAAACGTTATCCAAGGGCGGCGTTGTTCAGCATGCTGGGAGGTGGGGGTGTCACTTTGTTTCTACTTATTTTCAATGTGGCGCTTCCTGGCAATCTGGATGCCACGCTGTTTGGATTAACCGCATCCCTTGCACTTTATCTTGGCATTGCCACCATAGAAAGAAATACAAGTACAGAAAAGAGAATATAAATGGACTGTATAGAGAAGGTTGGTAAATCTACTATACAACACGGACCTGAGAGTGATCGTATATACCTTATGAAATTAGATTGTAACGATCTGGATTCAATGCCCGGTGCTTTGATTTCAAAAGCAAAGCAGCATGGTTACAGCAAGATTTTTTGTAAATTATCAGAGACGCTGTCACGACCATTCCTGGAAAGAGAATATATTGTAGAAGCTGAAGTTCCAGGTCTTTTTTATGGCACGGAAAAGGGGCTTTTCCTCTCATATTATCTGTCAGCAGACCGGCAAGTACTATCAGCAGATGAAGACGAGAAAATAAAGAAAAATTTGGCGTTGGCTTTTGATCGGTCAGAAAGCAGTGTGTTTGATACTTCTTCGACTTTTCAGTTGAAAGAACTTACAGCTGATACTGCTGAATCTCTTTCCGGGCTGTACAGGGAAGTCTTTGATTCCTATCCTTTTCCTATTGGCGATTCCGGTTATATTCAGGAGACCATGGCCTCGCATGTTCGATATTTTGGGGTATATAAAGGGGGCCAGCTTGTTGCGGCCTCTTCCGCGGAACTGGATTTTGAAGCCAATAATGCAGAGATGACTGATTTTGCCACGTTACCTGAGTTCCGTGGATACGGACTTGCCAAATTTCTCCTTATTGAAATGGAGGGGCAATTGAATCGTTCGGAAATAAAAACAGCATATACCATTGCCCGTGCTTTTTCTCCGGGGATGAATATTACTTTCCACAAGGCGGGCTACCGGTTTGCTGGAACATTGATAAATAATACTCAGATAAGCGGCCGGATTGAATCCATGAATGTCTGGTATAAGTCACTCGATTCGATATAGAGCCAGATTTTCTTCCGCTTGACTCTTTCCGTGTAATTATGTACATTTCAATAACAGCCAAATTCGTATATATTTCCCATTTGTTAAAATGAGGAATGTTATGGCCCTCAAACGCGTACTTGGCCTGACGGATGTCTTTGCGATATCCACCGGTGCTATGATCAGTTCGGGTTTATTTGTATTACCCGGCCTGGCCTATGCAAAATCCGGACCGGCCATGATTTTGGCCTATATCCTGGCAGCTATACTCATCATCCCCAGCTTGCTTGCTAAAGCGGAGCTCTCAACTGCTATGCCGCGTTCAGGTGGCACATACTTTTTTGTTGACCGCAGTCTGGGAACAGTGCTGGGTACATTCGGTGGTTTTGCCAATTGGTTCAGTCTGAGTCTGAAGAGTGCTTTTGCCCTGGTGGGCATGGGCGCATTTGCTATGTTGATTTTTCCTGATATCACAGCTCTGCAGGTCAAACTGATTGCCGTAACTGCCTGCCTCATTTTTACACTATTCAATCTATTTAGTGTCAAAATGACAGGAAAGGTGCAAGTTTATCTCGTTTTTATTCTTCTGGTCATTCTTATAGGGTATATTGGCCGGGGATTCATATCAACACGCCCCGAATATTACCAGCCTTTCATGCCCAATGGTGTCTGGTCGTTGGTGACCACAGCAGGCCTGGTCTTTGTATCTTTTGGCGGTGTGACTAAAATTGCTTCTGTCGCGGAAGAAATAAAAAGCCCAACGCGAAACATTCCTCTTGGAATGATACTTTCCTTTAGCATTGTTACATTAATTTATATTTTAGCAATTGGCGTGACTGTGGGTATTGTAGAGGGAGGGCAGTTACGTGGTTCGCTCATACCCCTGTCATTGGGTGCCGGGCAGATACTGGGATCAACCGGTCGCATTGTATTGGCTGCTGCGGCCATTGCTGCTTTTATAACCACTGGTAATGCCGGTATTTTAGCCGCTTCCAGGACGCCTTTGGCTATGAGTCGTGATCAATTGCTCCCGGCAGGATTAGCCAAGGTGCATCCTCGAACCGGAACACCCGTTATATCTATATTGATGACCAGTGGATTTATGATTGCAGTTATTTTGTTTTTAAGTCTTGAGAATCTGGTCAAGACAGCATCTACTTTGATGATTTTACTTTTCACGATGGTGAACATCTCGGTGATAGTCATGCGGGAGTCCCATATTCGTAATTATCGTCCCAAATTTAAAGTTCCGCTATATCCCTGGATGCCTATTTTTGCTTTGATTTCCTATTCGTTTCTTCTTTTTGAGATGGGCAAAATTCCAATTTTGATCAGTGCTGGTTTTTTTGCATTGGGATGGATTTGTTATCGATTCTATTCCCGTGACAAGGTTAACCGTACATCGGCGCTGATGCATATTGTGGAGCGCATTACAGCAAAAGAACTGCGCTCACGCTCACTGGAAGAAGAACTTAAGGAAATTGTGATCGAACGTGATGAGATCATTGAGGATCGTTTTGACCGGTTAATCAAAGAGAGTATTATACTGGACCTGGATGAATCACGGCCTGTTGATCAGGTGTTACGCACTGCGGCGGATATTCTGGCGCCACACCTGAGTTGCAAACCCACGCCGTTGTTTAATGCGTTGATGGAGCGCGAGGGACAATCTGGTACAGTGATCCGACCCGGTCTGGCCATTCCGCATGTGATCGTTCCAGGGGAGCATCGTTTTGCCATTCTGCCCATCCGGTGCAAATCGGGTATTATGTTTTCCGGTGCGCCAAATCCAGTGCATACGCTTTTTGTCATGGCTGGTTCCGCTGATGAACGGAATTATCATCTGCGTGCTCTTATGGCAATAGCTCATCTGGTACATGAAAAGGATTTTGAAAGACGCTGGCTGGCAGCTGTCAATATAGGTGAATTGAAGGATGTGATTCTGCTTTCAGGAAGGAAAAGAGATAAGAATTAAATGTATTTTTAAACCGCGACTATTCGCAGGAGCGTCCATTTGAATATAGCATGTATTGGCAATTTTCCACCAAGGGAGTGCGGCATTGCAACTTTTACACGCCATTTTATTTCTTCAATTTTTTCTCAGTCTGACAGTAAAGAAGAAAATTCAGCATTTGTTGTTGCTTTAAATGATCATGGAAGTGAATATGATTATTCAGACATTGTCAAATACACTATCCGACAGGATCATCAAAGAGATTATTTCAAGGCAGCAAAATTTATTAATTATAGTGATGCGGAAATTTGTTTCCTTCAGCATGAGTTTGGTATTTTTGGTGGTGACAGCGGTGTCTACATTTTACCATTAATACATAGATTGAAAATCCCACTTGTTACTATATTGCATACAGTTCTGAAACATCCTTCATATAATGAAAGGATGATTATCAATGAACTCGGGAAAAAATCGGAGAGATTGGTGGTAATGAGTCAAAAGGCCATCCGGTTTTTAACGGATATTTATAAGATTCCCATTGATAAAATTAAATATATAGGGCATGGAGTTCCGGCATTTGATTTTATTCCACATGAGTATTTTAAAAAACGGTTTAAACTGGAAGACAGGAAATCTCTGTTGACATTTGGACTCCTGAGCAGGAATAAAGGTATTGAAACTGTGTTGCATGCTTTACCCAATGTTGTAAAAAAGCATCCGGAGGTGTTATATATTGTTTTAGGGAAAACCCACCCTAATGTTATTAAAGTAGCAGGCGAGGAATATCGAAATTATTTGAAGCGATTGGTTAAACGTTATCAACTTGAAAAGCATGTTTATTTTTATAACAGTTTTGTACAGACAGAAGAATTGTTGAGTTATCTGGCAGCAGTAGATATTTACATTACCCCCTACAGAAATAAAGCTCAGGCAACCAGTGGTACTCTTGCATATGCAGTAGGAGCCGGGACAGCGGTTCTTTCAACCCCCTACTGGCATGCGGAGGAATTATTGGCTGATGGCCGCGGAAAGCTATTTAATTTTGATGATTCTAATGCCCTTGCAGTTCTTATCAATATGCTGCTTGATAAGCCTGATGAGCTGTTTCAAATCAGAGAAAAAGCCTATAATTACGGTAGGAAGATCACCTGGCCTATAATTGGCTCAAAGTATTATAATTTAGCCGTAAATATATTGCTGGCAACGCCTGTTGATTTATCTGAACCTGAAGAAATTATTAATCCTTCATTGCTGCCCAAGTATAGTCTTGAACATGTGATGCGCCTGACAGATGATACCGGAATTATTCAGCATGCTAAATTCAGTGTACCAAATTATAAAGAAGGCTACTGTTTAGATGATAATGCAAGGGCACTGCTTGTTTGCCTGATGGCTTATCGACAGAAAAAAGACCCGAATGCATTAAAATTGATACCTGTTTATCTAGGTTTTATGCATTATATGCAGAATGATAATGGTACATTCAGGAATTTTTTATCGTATAAAAAAGATTTTCTTGATAAAGTTGGTTCTGAAGATTCATTCGGACGTGCAATATGGGCTTTAGGGTATCTTATTCGATATTCACCCAGCGAAGCATATTTTGAATTGGGTAAGGAGATGTTTCTTAAAGCTGTTCCCAATTTTGAAAAATTTAAAACTATACGTGGAATTGCTAACATAATAGTAGGATTGTCACATTATCTTAAACGTTTTTCCAGTGATGAAGCAATATATAATATATTGAAAAATTTAGTTATGAAGCTGGTCCGTCAATATGAGAAAACAAAGAGCGATGATTGGCACTGGTTTGAATCAACCTTGACATATGATAATGGAATCATTCCGCTGGCATTATTGGCAGCACTTGAAATTAAGGATGACAAAAGAATATTAAATGTTGCACAGGAGGCAATAGATTTCCTGGTGGAAGTAAATTTTAAAGAAGAATATGCTCAGCTTATCGGCAGTAACGGATGGTATAAAAAAGGAGGGTCTCCCGCTGAATATGCCCAACAGCCGATTGATGCAGCTGCTCTGGTAATGCTGTTTCATAAAGCTTTTAAAGTCATCGGAGATAAGAAATATATTAAATTTACCGTCGAGTCCTTTATGTGGTTTTTAGGAGAAAATCATCTGAGGATACCTCTTTATGATTTTGAGACAAAAGGATGTAACGACGGACTCGAGAGCTATGGTGTTAATCGCAATCAAGGTGCAGAATCCATACTGGCCTATATGATTTCACATCTCACTCTACTATTTGCTCATGAAGCTGTGATTTCAGATGCAGGATAATATAAAGGAGGGGATATGCCTATTGTACAAAGATATGCCAAAAACCCTATTTTAACAAAAAATGATATTCCTTTTCCTGTTGCTACTGTCCACAATGCCGGAGTTGTGAAATTTAATGATAAATATATCATGATTTTCCGGTCACATCTCGATACGGGAAGAAGTATTCTGGGCAAGGCTGTGAGTGATGACGGATTTAAATTTAAGGTTTCAGCTGAGCCGTTTCTGACACCGGCAGATTCAGGTGTTTTCGGGGACTATGAAGAATTTGGTGTAGAAGATCCGCGCATCACATACATCAATGGTGAATATCTTATAACATACAGTGCCTACTCCAGACATGGTGTACGGATCGCTCTTGCTAAAACAAAGGATTTTCAAACTGTAGAACGAATGTCACTTATTACAGAAGCCGATTATAGAAACGTTGTTATTTTTCCTGAAAAGTTTAACGGCCTCTATGCCCGGCTGGACAGACCGCATTCGGAGATAAGCCCCTGGGCAATTTGGATATCATACTCTCCTGATCTTATTTACTGGGGTGAATCAAAACTAATTATGCGTCCGGTTCAGTATCATTGGGATGAGATGAAGATCGGTCCCGGCGCACCTCCCTTTAAAACTGAAAAGGGTTGGCTTAGTATCTATCATGGTGTATTTCCAACAATGGCTGGGTCTGTTTACCGGCTCGGTGTTGCTCTGCATGATTTGAGCGATCCGTCTAAAATCATTGCAGTGGGGGATAGATGGATCTTGCAGCCTGAGGAGCAATATGAAATAACAGGCTATGTGCATAATGTGGTTTTTACATGCGGAGCCGTGCCTGAAGATGATGGAACTGTGAAAATATATTGGGGCGGTGCAGATAAAGTCATGTGTGTCGGAACAGCAGTAATAGATGATCTGGTAGATTTTTGCCTTGAAAATTCACGAGAGGCATTGTAAATGCGTATTGCAATTCTTGCACCTGTTTGCTGGAGAACCCCGCCCAGGCATTACGGGCCCTGGGAGCAGATCGCATCTAACATTGCTGAGGGACTTGTCGCAAAAGGAATTGATGTTACACTCTTTGCTACAAAGGATTCATTGACAAACGGTGTTTTGAAATATATTTGTGAGCGGCCATATGAAGAAGATAAAACCCTTGATCCTAAGGTATGGGAGTGCCTTCACATTGGCAACTTAATGGAGCAGGCAGATGATTTTGATCTCATTCATAATAATTATGACTTTCTTCCACTTTCATATTCCGGTTTGATCAATACACCAATAGTAACAACCATCCATGGTTTTTCATCCCCCCAAATTCTTCCGGTCTATAAGCATTACAATAATGATAATTATTATGTTTCAATCAGCAATTCCGACCGCAGCCCTGAATTGGATTATATTGCAACCGTTTATAATGGGATTGATATCAGCAACTTCACGTTTAATGAAAATCCTGAAAATTATCTGCTTTATTTTGGCAGGATTCATCATGATAAAGGCACATTTGAAGCAATAGAAATTGCCAGAGAATCCGGACGAAAATTGATTATTTCAGGTATTATTCAGGATCAGAAATACTTTGATTCGAAAGTAAAGCCATATTTAAATGATGATAATATTATGTATGTTGGGCATGTCGGGCCGGAGAAAAGAGATGAGCTATTGAGAAACGCTTTTGCACTTCTGCATCCGATTAATTTTGAAGAACCATTTGGATTAAGTGTGGTTGAGTCAATGCTTTGCGGTACGCCTGTGATCGCTATGAATAAAGGATCAATGCCGGAGTTGATAAAACAGGGGCACACTGGATTTTTAGTCAATACTGTCAAAGAATCTGTGGCCGTTGTTGAAAATATCGGGCAGATCGAAAGAAAATTTTGCAGAAAATGGGCACAAGACAATTTCAGCCGGGACAATATGGTCAACAATTACATTAAAGTTTACCAGAAAATTTTGAACAGCGCGTAATAATCGAAGAATTCCGTATCTATCGGGCCGGGCTGGGAGGCTTCGTGTATTCTGTGTATTCAGTGGTTTTCAAAAGAAAGAGCATTTAACCACGGAAGACACAGAATACACAGAAGAGGTATCAGGGAATGAGGTGTCAGGTTCTGT
>JAGLOF010000007.1 GCA_023139105.1 bacterium | reverse complement strand
TAGGGCAGGGCTGGGAGGCTCCGTGAATTCCGTGAAGAAATGCTTTTTCTTTTAGGCTCTTCCGGGAATTCTATTGGATTAATAACCTATACACAAACATGCTGTACTCATCAGCATTCTCTGCGGATTTATAATTCCACACAATTGCCGGAAGAGCCTAAAAAAACAAGAACAGAACTTTAACTGAAACATAAAGGCATAACAATATTTTTTTATATCACATTCAATCATTTCTGAGTCAGCACGTTTTCACGTAAACGTCCATATCCGTCAAAACTTTTACGCATGGTCAGAAAAATAGAGATGATAATTGTGGAGCAAGCCAGCACAAAGATGGCCAGCATAATGACTACCTGATACTTGATGGCCGTCATAGGTGAAGCACCGCCGAGCATCTGGCCCGTCATCATACCCGGAAGCCAGACAATGCCCATTGTTGCCATGGATGCAATAGACGGATTCAAAGCAGCCTTTATTGCCTGGCGTAGATAAGGGGCACAAGCCTCTGTAACACTGGCACCCAGACAGATATGAGAGAGATAACGCAGTTCATTCCGTTTGATAGCCTGATAATAGTTTGACAGAGCTATAACATTACCTCTGAGCGAATTACCAAGAAGCATTCCTCCGATGACCAGAAAATAACGTGCTGCAAAAACGCCATCCAGTCCGAGAATTAACTTGTTAAAGTAGTACAACATGGGAATAACCGTACAGACAAGGCTTATAAACAACGGAAGTGCAAAAAGTTTATAATTAAGCCCGCTGCGTTTAATCACGGTTCCTGCAGCAACGGAGAGCATAACTAACATCCAGCTAATATTAACAAGATGATTATCCAATTCAAAGAGATAGGTCAGATAAAAAGCCATCAATGTAAGCTGAATACCCATACGCCCCGTTGAAATCAGTATGGATTTTGTCAACCCCAACTTCAAGTATAAACTCAATGCCAATGGTATTACTAAAAGCACAACTGCTGCAAAAAGTCCGGCAATGGACACATCAACTGGCCCGTTCATACAGCCTCCAGAGTAATAATACGAGCCAGTCCGGAAACCTGCCAGCCGGGATCATGTGAAATTGCCAGGACTGTCCATGTTGGATGAGATAAAAATCTATCAATTACCTTTTGCTTGAGAGCCGGGTCCAGAGCAGCTGTAATCTCATCCATAAAAAAAATCTGTCTATTGAGCAGCAGTGCTATCAAGATGCCCACGCGCTGCTTTTCTCCTCCGGAAAGACGGGGAAACATCTCATCCAATATTGTATCAGGCAATTCCAACCAATTAATTTCCCGTGAGATCAATTCATCATCCCATAAAATATGACGATTAACCTTATAACTCAACACCTGCCGGATTAATCCTCTTACTGTAGAATCACCCAGATCCGCCTCTTGCCCGACCCAGCCAACCGAGCTCCTGACATCTTGAACAGAATGTCTGTCCAGCAGCTGTCCGCGAAAGAAGATATCTCCTGAATCCGGCAGGGCCGTTCCCATAAGCAACCTGAGCAATGACGACTTACCAATACCGGAGCGGCCTTCAATTACAATCTTCTCACCCTCTTCTACCTGCATGCAGAAAGAAGAAAAAAGCCTGCGTTCATTATAGCCAAGATCCAAATCCTTAATATAAAATAGCCACTCACTCATACCTTACCTCTATCCGGCCAAGTGCCTTCAATGAAGATTGGCGTATTTCGCGGGCAGCTTTGAAATCATCTTTCAACCGTTTATGGGTTCTTTTACCGTAATCTCTGTTCAACAAAGCATCACAGAATTTAAAAGCCACCTCATGCTCTTCCAATGCGGCATTGCAATAGGCCAGGCGCAAACGGCATATTGCTTCATTATATCCATTATTCATCGGCGCAGATATGACAGATGCCAGTAAGGTGGAATAACCCTTGATGGCCTCACGGTAATTTTCCATTTTGTAAAAAGTGTCTGCTATTCCCCAGAGGAAAAAACGGCTTCCCGGATAGTGTCTTAATCCCTCATTAAAGTATGATAAGGCCTTATCGAAATTTTCACGATCATACTCAACCCAGGCTAGACTGTTTAGTGCCACATAATAAGAGAAACGAGATCGGCGGACAGCCTTATGCAAACGTATAATCCCCCGTTCCCGCCTGTCTTTTATCCAGGGAAGAAAACGAAGATATTGGTAATAACGCCCGGACCAGTAATCATAACTCCCCAGCCCCAGGTATGCACCGGAGAGTGATGTATCTATTTCTACAGATTTCTTTAGGTGCCCCAGCCCTTTTTTTGCACTGGTAAAGCCACCCAGAAGCTTCCCGGTCTTAACCTGAAACAGTCCCTTGTAACTAAGTATACTTCCCAGGTAAAACTGCGCCCATGCATCATTTTTATTCTCTTTTAACATCTGCCTGCCGCGTTCCTCTGTAGAATCGGCAGCAGCGTAGAACTCTTTCTTCCACTGGACGCTCTCATAATCCATCATCTTTGACTGTAGCGTGGCAGCCGTATAAAACCAGCCTACAGGATGCCGGGGATGGCGTAGTCGTACAGAATCAAATACTGCCAGAGCAGCATCAAAACGTGCCATAATTGTATGATCTATTCCCCTCTGTATCATTAAATCTGTATCAATTCCAAAAGGCGTCTGTGCATACGTATGAGAACACAATAACAATACCGGAATAGCAAATCGCTTGAGAATCATATAGTATCTACTCATATATTAAGATGAATATTCGTGACAGCCCTGTCCGATAGGACAGGTTTGACATTTACCAGCCTGATTGCAAGGATCCAGCTTGCCCAGTGTACACAGGGCAAAATCATATTTAACAGGGTCTTCTCTATCAAGGGCTCTGAGTGCCGATGTTATCTCAACGGCCATACGCCAACCCGGCGTTGACCTGCGGGTCAGCCCCAGACGCCGGCTCAAACGCGTTATATGCACATCCAGGGGAATAATGAGCTGTGCAGGTGATACACTCTTCCAGATACCCAGGTCTATATTGTCTGTTCTGACCATCCAACGTAAAAAAAGACAGAGTCGTTTGGCCGCACTGCCTTTAAAGGGATCTGTTAAAAAATGAGATGCGCCGCGTCCAGGAGCCGGCAGCTCATTATAAAAAGGTTCAATATCCAATCTGGCAACATTGCGTACAAATGCTGATAGTCCCGGCCCGACATCAATATCACCGGCATTATGCCCCTTCATATAAAAGGCCTCAATGCCGCCCTCCTGCCTGGCAATCTGAGCCAGCCAATAGACCAGCAGCCCAATATCACGACCGGAATAGAAACGATGTCTTAGATCTTCAAAGGGATTACCATGCCTTGAAGGATAATATCCCATGACAAAATCTTTAGGCGAACTGCCCATGCGTTCCAATATTTCGGAAACTACACGGCGGATCTGCTCCCATCTGCCAAGAGCCATTACTGCCGCAATGAAACCCGCAACTTCCTGATCTCCGGGGCGTTCATATCTCTTTACAAGTCCCAGCGGATCCATATCAAGATATGCTGCATCATAAGATTTGTAAAGCGAGTCCAGCGAAGGCTTTAATGACAATACAACATCATCCATCAGCGCAGCATTTCGGAAATTTTCACCGCTGAAAAACCCCGCTGCTTCAAACCGGCCAGCATCTTGCCAAGTTGAAGATGAACAGGCTGCTCTTTACGGTGAGTCCCAAGATGCATTAACAAAATAGTACCACTTGCACCATAAGTTTGGTCAACCCCGAAATTAATTACTTTGTCAACAATTTCATCGGCAGTGTGATATAGCACGGATGATGTGTCTACAACCCAGTCCATTGTATCCCCGTTGTTTTTCCATCCCCTTCCACCTGACCAGCCGATATGCCGGTAACCCGCCTCTGCAGCCCAATGCATGATTTCTCTATTGTATTCACCAAAGGGTGCACGCCAAAATTTTTTCATAGCTGCACCTGTTGTTTTTTCAAAAAGATCTTCTGTACGCAAGAGTTCTGTCATAAAGCTATCCCGGGTAATTCCAGGTAATGTCGTATGTTTACGGTCAGTGGCAAAACTTGTCAAATGAGGATGGCTCCATGTATGATTACCTACTTCATGGCCCTCATTTATTATCCTGCATGCTATATCCGGGAATCTTCTAATAAAAACACCAGTCAGGAAGAAAGTACCCTTGACATTATTTTTTTTCAAGGAATCGAGAATATCGGATGCAGCATTATCCTCTGCGCCACCATCAAATGTGAAGGCAACTTCTTCTCTATTTAACGGGCCGCGTCTGAAATCTTTTGCCAGAGAGGAGAGAACGAGATCCGAATACTTGATTAATATCGTCTCCAAAACGGAAACATGACCATCAGAACTCATGGCTCTTACTTCAAGCCTGTTCTCTCCACGTTTAAGGCTGATATTTTCAAATTTAAACTCTTCATCCTGCGGAAGCTGTACCTCACGCAATTGGCCATTCACAGTAATTGAAATAATACGATCTGCTTCGGCCACACCTGTGACAGTAATGACATTGGAGTGTACAGTACCTCCGGCAGGTGCCACTATTTCAGGGGATTTTATTAATGGTACAGTCGCTACATCACCGGATTGTTGGATAGAGGAATCAACTTCTCGCAATTCATGTATCTGCAAATCCATACGTCGTATAAAAAACAGGCAGGCAATTAATCCCATAGCCAGTAGTATAGAAACAATTCCCCGGGGCGATACTGCCAATAGACTTGTAAAAATACGGCCTGCCATGCGGAACACACCGCCAATCAGAATAGCTATTCCCCTAATTAAATTGGCACCCATATAAAGTGATGCACATCTGTGGCTGCAAAAGGCGTGACCAAACAGATCAAGTGAACAATTATAACAAATTGGTACTGCACACTCAAAACAAGTCTCTGTAGCAGCAACATCAGGATGATTGATACAGAATTTAAGTTTTTTCTTTGGTGACATAATTATTGACTCCTGATACAAGAGTTTGAAAAAGTTAATTGGAGGCCGAGGCAAAGTCAAGTTAAATATCTCAGAAAAAGTTAATAATCCTGTTTGACTTTATCAAAAAAAAAAGTATATTGGATGTGTTTAATCTCCTTGCCATTCCCCAACATAACGGAGGACCGTATGGCCCAGAAATTGTCACATCTCAAACCTAATCATTTATGGAAATATTTTGAAGAAATCAGCCGGATTCCACGCTGTTCCAGACACGAAGAAGGTGTAATTGCCTATCTGGAAGATCTGGCAAAAACGACAGGAAATGTTCTCAGAAAGGACGATGTCGGTAATATTGTCATTGAAGTTCCAGCAACGCCCGGCCATGAAAATGCCCGCACAATTGTACTTCAAGGCCATATGGATATGGTCTGTGAAAAAAATTCCGATACTGATTTTGACTTTTCCAAAGATCCGATCGATGTATTGATTGATGGCGACTGGGTTACTGCCAATGGTACAACCCTGGGCGCAGACAACGGAATTGGCATGGCTGCAGGCCTTGCTGCCATGGAAGATAAATCTCTTGTACATGGCCCCCTGGAACTACTCTTTACCACTGATGAAGAGACAGGGCTCAACGGCGCAATGGCTTTGGAATCAAATTTTCTGAAAGGCCGTATCCTCTTGAACCTGGACAGCGAAGAAGAAGGATCATTCTCCATTGGCTGTGCCGGCGGCGGCGGCACACAAATTTCTCTTCCCATAGTCAGAAAACAAATATCTTCAGGCGTTACATATCAAGTAACATTCAAAGGTCTGAGCGGCGGTCATTCCGGAATGGATATTAATACAGGCCGTGGCAATGCAAATCAACTTCTGGCCCGCATACTGCACGCCCTGCCTGTAGGTTTTAAATTAATCTCAATTGACGGCGGATCAAAGCACAATGCTATATCAAGAGAAGCTGTAGCAATAGTAAAACTTGTGAAAGATGAAGCAGATGCATTTAAAAGAAGTGTAACTGAACGCTTTGAGCAGATCCGCTTTGAATATAAAGCCGTAGAAAAAAATACAGCTCTCATCATTGAAATTACTGATGATACGCGTGCACCCATGGATGATGCCAACAAGAAAAAATTTCTAAGCCTCCTGGTAGCAATGCCACACGGTGTTATGCATATGAGCCAGGAGATTGCCGGATTGGTTGAGACATCCACCAACATGGCAATTGTAAAAACTCTTGATGATAATATTACTATTTTTTCATCCACGCGCAGTTCCATTGCTACAGCACTGGAAGCAATTAGAGATAAAATACGCTCATGCGCTGATCTCTGTGGTGGCGTCTTTGAAAAACATGAAGGCTACCCGGCATGGACACCCAATCTGGAATCTCCGCTCCTGACGACTATGAAAAATGTCTACAGAGAGCAGGCAGGAAAAGAAGCCGGAGTAATGGCCCTCCATGCAGGATTGGAATGCGGTATCATCGGTGAAAGATTTCCCGGCATGGACATGATCTCCTTTGGCCCGGATCTGCACAATCCTCACTCACCGGATGAGAGAGTGCACATTGCATCTGTTGAACGTTTTTGGAACTTGCTCGTAGCAACGCTAAAAGAGCTGGCATAAATATAATATCACTTTAGTTATCCACCTGAAAGTACTGAAGAGTCTAATGACATCAGTGCTTTCAGGCTTTTTTTTATGCTCCATTGCAAACTATAATAAAGTATTATTACCAACATACAGAGTTGCTACATTGTATTTTGTTGTTTGTATTTTGTATTTTGTTATTTGTTTGTTGTTTGTTGTTTGTTGTTTGTATTTTGTTGTTTGGTATTTGTCATTTGGTATTTGTATTCTGCTATATGTTCTTAAAATTTGGAGACACACCTTTATGCCTGCCACAACTAAACCTTTGATAGTCTTCGATTTTGACGGCGTTATAAGCAATTCATTTCATGATTCACTATGGATGGGACTATCTACCTATGCAGAAATAGTACAGAAACACACACTGCCAATAGAATCACCCATGGAGCCGGAATCTATCTTTGCATTTGAAAAACAACATACAGAACTGACATCTCAATTTTACAATTTAATGCCAATGGGTAATCTGGCAAGAGATTACTATGTAATACTCCATATACTTGAGCATGGCAAATTTCATCAAATTACTGATCAAGCCAATTACGACGCCTATAAAGCTGCATTGAATTATAATACGATAATGGCATACGATGCCCGTTTCTATGAAAAACGCTCTCAGTTTCAAGAATCAGACCCATATACCTGGATTAATCTTGTACCCTGTTTCCAGGGTATTCCTGAAGCTATAAAGAAATTATACAGTAAAGCCGAACTTGCCATTGCTACTTCCAAAGATATGCAATCTGTAACAATGCTATTAAAAAGCTATGGATTATCACATTTTTTCAATGCAGACAGGATTCTCGATAAAGACTTTGCACCAACAAAGAGGCAGCATCTGATCCGGCTTGCCGAGCAAAGTAATACGCCATATGAAAATATTTTCTTTATTGATGACAAGGTACTCCACCTCATCGATACAGTAGACCTTGGAATCAATACATATCTTGCAGCCTGGGGATTCAACACTGAACGTGAAGCACAAGTGGCTATAGATCATGGATGCAGCATATTAAACTTGGATAATCTTCCTGACATCATACAATAATCAGCCCCACCCTCCGTTAATCCTAATAAACGGAGATATATCATGCTGACAAAAATCAATATTGCACTTCTAACTGCCCTTTTATTCACAAGCTCTGTCTTTGGACAGGATATACATGATCAGGTCAAGACTCTTAAGAAAGAGATAATACTTATTAACCTGCTAAATGGTCTTTATCTTACACCTGCACAAAAAAATAATCTTAAAATACTAATAGCAGAGGCAGAAAACAGCAGACAACTATTCAAATCAAATATGAAAGATATAGACGCAGGCTCTATTTCTGTGCTGAACAAGCTTAAACAGTCACTACAAAAAGAGAATAATCAGGATAAAAATCTCAAAAAGCAAATCAATCAAAATAAAGTTAAAGCTCATCAAGCCCAACGTAGATTAGGCAAAGCACTTCAGGGCATTGAAAATAAAGTTGCGGCAATGCTTAATGAAAATCAGCTTATAATCATAGAAACATTTAAACCATGCCTCATTCCACACGCTTCGGGACGTGTCGGCCAGGACAGTGGCAAAGGTGGCATACATCTTCTTGAAAGATTCAGAAATATGTCCAATATTGACAGGGATAGAATGCAGCCAATGTTTGAGGAAAAATATCTTGATCAATACCAAAGGCATCACGGCCGTCTGAATACAGAAGAGAAAGCACTGCTGCTACAAGAATTCCGTCAGGTACTCCTCTCAGCTGGTTCACTTTCAGATGAGCAATTTATGCTGGAAAAACAAACACTGGCAGAAAATCTACAGATCCCGGAACAGCCTGGCAAACGCCCCGCACATAATCAAACCGGCAGATTGGGCAGGTTCCTTCTGGATCCTGTTATGATTCCTCAGTTACATACAAACTAAAACCGAGTCTCCAATGGATGAGCAAGAGAAGATTATTTACTATTCTCAAGCTCATCCCTGCGGCTTTGTACAACTTCTTTTCCCTCCTCGCAGTATATGCCATTTCCTATCTCTCAAGAGCGGATTTAAAAAAGTTTTTCCTAATAAATATTTCCCATTGACATACTCTCACCCACCATTGTACATTGCACCTTCCATTTTTTCCAGCTCCCAGCAGATGATATCAACAAGGAGATCAAGATGAAATACATAAGAACGATGGTGAGGGCATAGGTGTATTCAACATGATAAATAATACTGACTCAATATACTCCAGGATTATTCCCGTGCAATACCCCAAAGTAGGTACAACAAATTCTGCCGCCACTGTAGGCGTTGTCTCCGCAGACGGTGGTAAGACAGTGTGGATGAATATTCCGGGTGATAAACGCAATAATTACATTGCACGTATGGACTGGGCCGATAATGCACAAGACCTTCTCATACAACATATGAATCGCCTGCAAAACACCAATAAACTAATGTTTTGTAATGCAACTACCGGTGCAGTAAAAACTGTATTCACAGATACAGACAAGGCATGGGTAGATGCTTGTGATGACATTAAATGGACTGAAGACTCCAAGTCCTTTACATATGTTTCAGGAGAGATATATGGGTTTGCCCGCCCTGGATGATGAACCCTTTATCAAGGGCTCTCCAATTACCTATGCCAAAGCCTTGAAGGGCAATCTCCTCATTGTCCATGGGACGGGAGATGATAATGTACACTATCAAGGTGTTGAAAAATTGATAAATGAACTAATTAAATACAACAAACATTTCACAATGATGGCTTATCCCAACCGTTCTCACAGTATTTACGAGGGTCAGGGTACATCCCGGCACCTACGTGAACTGCTCATGAGATATTTAAAAGAAAATTTGCTGCCCGGGCCAATCAACCAATAGGTATACAATATGGTTAATCAGCCCGGCTCGACAGGCCGGGCTTTTTTTATATAAACTAAAAGAGGGTTTGTATCGTATAATGGTATGGATATTGCAATCTTCAATAATGATGTCAGATAAATATATGATAGAAGTAGGTGGCGACAGTGCTGGAAAGAATTAAAAAATTAATGACAAGATTTAAATCATTTGATCAAAGACTATGTTTACACATCTTCAAATGGGGTGGCAAACGATTTCGTGACAGACTCATGTATCTATTCAGTCATATTGGATACGGCTATCTATACCCAGTGATGTTAGTATTAGTATATTTCCTGGGACGTGACCAGGCCCGTATTCTGCTTCCTGCAGGACTCCTGGCCTTTGGTATTGAAACAACCGGCCATACTGTTATCAAAGTAAAAGCCGGGAGAAAGCGCCCATTTGAATCCCTGCCCGGCATTGTGCGCAGAATGAGTGCACCAGACCGCTTCAGTTTCCCTTCAGGCCATGCTGCTGGTGCATGCATTATGGCCACACTATGTATGCACGCCTATCCGGCCATGGCACTACCGTCTATCGCATTTGCAGGGACAGTGGGTTTATCCCGGATCTACATGGGCATGCACTACCCGAGTGATGTAATGGTAGGTTCTGTTCTGGGAATCTTAAGTGCCCGGCTTGGACTGGCAATAATGCTTTAAATTGTTACAGAGTTTTTTTTATTTAATTGAATAATTTGTCCCTGGTCCAGTTCCATATTTTTCAATTAAGTTCTTATTTATCAATTCAGGCAAAATTCTCTTAACAGTTGGGCTTGGTATTCCTAATTTCTTGGCTATTTCGCCAGATTTACAACCAGCATGATTTTCAATAAAAGTCAAAATTGATTTTTCTCTTGGAGAAAGCTTTGTTTCAATTCCTTTTGTTTCAAGCTTTTTCATCAACTGTTCTTGTATATTACCAAGAGCACTAAAGAAAAAGGTTATCCACTCGGTAGCATCTTCATTTGGTCGTTGAGCTTGACAACTTCTTAAAACTCGATAGTATTCTGTTTTCCTGCTTTCAATTTCATGTTCAAAACTTACATACTGAATCCAATTGTATCCATTTTTCAGCAATAATAAAGTTGAAATCAATCGGCTTAATCTGCCATTCCCATCTTGAAATGGGTGAATGCTTACAAAATCATAAGCAAATAAAGCGCATTTTACGAGCGGATGAGTTTCATTATCACTATCATACCATTCTATTAATTGTCTCACGGCATCTTGTGTTGGAAACCCAGCTTCAGTTGTTTGGAATATTACTTGTCTTGTTCCGTCAGGCAATTTTGCTTCAACTGCATTGCTGTGTTGTTTATAATCGCCCTTATGCCATTCATCTTTTTTACTGTATTTTAGCAATATATTATGCAAGTTCTTAAAACTGCTCTCATTTATTTCTATATCATCATAAGAATCTGATATTATATCTAATGTCTCAAAACATCCAATGACTTCTTGCGAATCTCTATCTTCAATTTTTGCAATATCGATATTTTTAAGCAGCACATCAACTTCTTCGTCTGACATTTTAGAGCCTTCAATCCGTGTTGATGCACCTACACTGCGAACCGTAGCTATTGATTTTAACTGTTTGAGGCTTTGACCTTCTTTTTTTTCTATCGTAGTCCATGCAGCATCAAATCTATCAATCTGACTAATTAGATTAATTAGTTTCCAGTCAATGCTTATCTTGAATGTGTGTACATTATTTTCCATGTTACAAATGTACTCCTTTTTAATAAACGATACGATATGATTCAAGTTGATACGATAGCGGTTCAACCAAATGCCCTGTAACGGTTAGTATATGCAAAGTAAGCGATTGCAGAGGCATTCACTATCAAGTTATACAAAAGTTGAAGCGGGCTACAACCTTTGGAATTACTGCAATCACGTCTATTTTGTATATTAATTGTTAGCGTTTCGTTGTTTATTCTTTCATTTTGGTCGTAAAGAACAATCTCTAACTCATTTACATTCAATTTAATTTTACTCAAAGCTTAATCCTTATTAAGGAAATAAAATCCATCAACACAAAAAAGCCCCATCCTTCCAATTGCCTTGAACAATCTCCCATGAAAAGAATCCATTAAGCAATTGATTCAGATGCCGTTCAACATCCTTCACAGTACCGGTTGTCACAAATTGATGTCTTGCAGTAATTGCCTCAGAAAATGATAATTCGGCAACTTGCTCAAGCATGCGCACAGCCTGTTGTGCAACAGAAACGGAAGGATCAACTATCTTTGCAGTATCAGCGGAAACCTTTTCAATCAAGCTCTTGAGAAAGGGATAGTGAGTACAGCCAAGAACCAGCTGATCAGCACCGGCATCCAGCAAGGGCTGCACATATTTATGCACAAGCTCCATCGTCTGTGGAGAGTTAAGGTCACCGCGTTCAACAGCTTCAACCCATCCGCTGCAAGGCTGGGTCAAGACTCTCACGCCCTCAGAAAAACGATCCATCAACCTGGCAAATGGCTGGCCCTGCAAAGTACCTGGAGTTGCCAATACACCCACAATTCCGGTCTTGGTACTGGAAATAGCCGGCTTAAGTGCCGGTTCCATCCCTACAAAGATAGTTTTAGGATAACATTCCCTTAGTGAATACAGAGCAGCCGCCGATGTAGTATTGCTGGCCAGAACAATTACTCTGACACCTTGATTAATCAATGTCCCTGAAATAGCAGCAGCAAAATTCCGCACCTCTTCCGCAGGTCTTGGCCCATAAGGTACATGAGCTTGATCTGCCACGTAGATAGTTGATAAACCGGAAATTAAATTACAAACCTCCCGCCATATGCTCAGTCCACCCACTCCAGAATCAACAAAGGCAATTTTAACACAATTTTGTTTTTCAAGCGGCATATAGGAAGACCATTGTCAGTTTTCAATCTACAGGATGGCCCAGTATCGGGAAGGGATTATTTATCAGTCTCAATTAAATTTATCTCAAATTTTCCATCATTTTACACGCTCAATAATATCCCTAAAAAGCTGTCTCTGATGTAATTGCGGCAACGCCTTAAGCGTGCCAGCTGCCTTCCGTTGCCGTGTTGCTTCATATAATATTATAGATGCAGTCACTGACAGGTTAAGACTTTGTACTAATCCATTCATGGGAATTGTGAGCCGCATATCTGATAGATTAATGACTTCAGTTGTCAATCCGGCGTGTTCATTGCCCAAAAGCAGGGCAATAGGGCGGGAATACAGATCAGATTCATACAAAGTAGTTTCAGCCTCATCAGAAGCAACAGTGGCAACTAACTGATACCCTTGAGCCTTTAGTTTTTCCAGACAAACTTCCGGGCAATCATAATAATGCAGACAAAGCCATTTACGTGCAGATCCCGATGTAGTATTACGGATTGCCCCTCTCACTCTTCTGCCACGCTGCGCTTTAATAACATGAACATCCTGCACACCAAAAGCATCACATGAACGAAATACAGCCTCAGCATTATAGGGATCATAGATATTTTCCAGGACAACAGTCAATCCGGACTGTCTCTTTTTAAGCATTTTACGAATTCTGCGAAGACGTGCGAGTCTCATGAATTATCCTGAAAAATATACATCCGTCAGATCTTTTCGATGCTTAATAACAATATAGAATAATCCTATATACGTTACTTCTCATCTTCAACAATGACAGCTGTCCCATAGGCCAAAAGCTCGGCCGCTCCACCCATGATCATAGAAGTACTGAAGGCTATGCCAACAATTGCATTAGCACCCATGCGCTCCGCATCATCAATCATCCTGTCCATGGCCTGCTCCCGCGACTCACCCATTAGCTTGGTGTACTCTCTAATCTCTCCACCAACAATATTCTTGAGCCCGGCCATTATATCATGTCCGGCATGTCGGGCACGTATTGTATTGCCTCTGGCCAAACCAATATTTTTAGTAATCCTTTTACCCGGTATTGTATAAGTCGTTGAAATTATCATCGTTCTACCTCTTTGTAAGGATCATTTTTGTAAGTAATTATGCGCTCTCTGAGCACATTAACCAATAAAACCAGAAAACCAATTATTACAGCAGCTACTGCCAGTCTTGAAAACAAAGGTTCCTGTGAATCTCTGAGTGCCTCAACTACAGCATATACAATAAGAGTCAACCAACCAATCAATATCATCAAAAGGCCTGAATTCTTAGTCCAACGGGAATATGGAGCCTTCCACAGACGATTCAGTTCTGCCTCTGAAGGTTCAGCAAAGGTCACCTTTTCTATCTCCATACCTGCACTGCTCAGGGCATCATACTCATTCCTGCATAATTCGCATTTGACAAGGTGTTTATTTACATCATGAATCTCTTCAGGACTCAATTCACCGTCCATAAGTCCAATGAGTAAGGTTTTATATTTCTTACAATCTGACATGACCTTTACTCCTTTCGGATGTCTCGTTTGTCGTAAATTTATCGTGAAAGGCTTTTCTTGCATAATAAAGACGGCTCATTACAGTCCCGCGCGGAATAGCAAGCATCTGTGAAATCTCTTCGTACTTCAATCCTTGAATATACTTCATGACCAGGATCTCACGGGAATCAGGTGGTAATTGTTCCAGTGTCTCCCAGACAAGCTTTTGTTCTTCGGTCTTCTCAAGAAGGAATAGAGGTGTTGCCGTGTCAACATTAACACCGCCGGCTCGCTGTGTTTCAACCCTGTATTTAGTAGCGGTTTTTCGCCTGGAGAGCACGTTCAGGCAATAATTACGCAAAATCCTGTAAAACCATGGATAAAAGGCATCCATCTTATCCAAACGTGGCATGGCAATGAAGGCACGTGTAAAACACTCCTGACAAGCATCGGCGGCATCCTCCGCATTTCCCAATAAGGAACGTGCATGGAACAGAGCCTCTCGCCTGTACTTATTCACCAGAAACTCAAAGCCCACAGGGTCCCGGTGTGTTATACATAGCCGTATTGCAACAGCTTCGTCCATATCATCCCTTTTTTTTATTTCTTCTGACGGCTTGTATTAATTAAACCGCCAGCCCAACCGAATATTCAACTTCACGATAAATTTTAATAATAATACCATATTGTTCGATAATCTTCGATATTCTCACCACGTCTCTTTAATTCCTTCAAGTAGTCGTAGATAGACACATCAATATCAACAAAAGTATTTGCCATTGAAAGATGCTTTTCCCAGGGATGGAACTCATAAACTCTGCGGCCATCCGGTAATACCGTAAGAAGGCTATGATGCTGCAAAGCACGGAGATAATTTTTACCCAGACCCGGCACATTATAAACAGGCTCATCCGTACGCATAAGGCCCGGAGTTAAACGTGCCTCTTCTTTTATCTCCTGCCGGAGACGCGCAAGTGGAACACGATAAGCCTTGGTCTCTTCTTTACCCTTGGTATTGAATGTGTAATAAGGCTCTACACCGATCAACCTGAGAACACGACGCAGGGCCACCATCTCTGAACGGCGGCTATTTTCAACTGTAAATACAGCCTGATTATAAACCGAAATACCACATCTTTTAAATTTTTGAACAGCCTCCATGGACTCAGGTGTTACTTCATATGGATGCTCAAAATGAGTAATTAATGAGATGCCCCTGCGACCGGGTTTATGATAGCGTTTGATAATTTCCATAAGGTCATCTGTAATACGTTGCGGCAATACCACCGGTGTCCTTGAGCCAATACGTATGCGTTCAACATGACGCACCCTGGATAAGCGGTCTAGTATATAATCTATATCCTCATTGCGCATCACAAGCGGATCTCCGCCGGTCACCAGGACTTCACGAATTGCAGGATGTTTTGTAATCCACTTAATAGCAGCATCCAGTTTTTCCCGAGATGCCATTGCTTCTGCACAGAGCACATCATCAATTTCCCAGTTGCGCTGACAATAGACGCATATCTGACTACAGGTATTGAAGGGTTTAAGAATTACAATCATGGGATAACGCCGGGTAATCAGCTCTATCGGGGAAGTATCTGATTCCAGCATGAAGTCAAGTGAAGTGCTTGATTGATCCTTGTTTTTTGCCATAGCATCCACATAACTCATTGGCGGTATAACCTGAGCCCTGACAGCATGATCCCGTCTTCTATGGGGTGCCTGATCCATGAGCGATGCATAATAAGGTGTAATGCCAAAAGGAATTTTAACCTTACTGGCCTTTTTGATGGCCTCTTTCTCTTCGGTCTTAAGTGTAATTATACTGCCAAGCACATCAGCATTGGTGATAACATGGTCAAGATGCCATTGAGAATCTGTCCAATCTTCTTCTGAAGCACCAAAGTACTTTAAAATACGGCGTTTATTCTTATCTCTGATCAATACTATTTCTTCATCCATACCAGTAGGATATTGATCCATTCGAAAGAGTAGTTTGTCTGCCATTTTATCTAATTTGGCAGAGCGCACGATTGATGCATCCCTACCGGTTAAATCGGCAAATTCAGGATAGCTCTCTTCGCTGTATATACCACTCTTACCTCTGAGACCTTTAAACAAATGGATCATCTCTTCAAAAAAACCATCGGAAAGATCTTCAGGGTAAGTATCTTCCATACCATGAGCCAATTGCCATAATAAATTCAGCAGGCTGTATTTAACAACTCTCTCACTGCGCAGTGACAATAGCTTACGGAGTGCTTGTAATGATTGATTCTGAAGATGCCACTCAAGGGGTTGAAGGCGCTGACCTTCGCGGTTAATGAAGCGGATACGATCAGAGACATATGCTGTAATCTGTTCTCTTGCCTCCCTCATACTCTTGGCGTCTTGCAATAAATTATAAAGAGTGGGATTAGTGTCAAAAAGTCTTTTAATATTTTTTTTCTTATACAATATATACCTCCATAATTCCAAATATACCGAAGGCTTTCACCTCATAAAATTTACTATATATAATTTCAATAATCCCACCTAACCATTAAATATAGACCCCGGCCTAAAGATTACCGGGGAGACACTATTTTTTATTTCAGTTGAAATCAATTAAAATCTGTTTATCCCGTACAATCCGTAATCCTTTAATATTTGCTCTTTTTCCGTTCTTTTTCGTGGACAATGCTCCTGCTCTCTTAGCCGCTCCCCGAATAAAATCAATCAACTATCAGCTTCTGGAGCTCATTGATCAAATTCAATGCCTCCAAAGGTGTCATACTGTCTACAGGCAGATCCTTCAGACGGTCTCGCAGGCGTGTCTCCTGTACGGCAAAGAGACTCATTTGCGGTTCCGCCACTTTCAAATGTGATGATCCGATTGCCAATTTGGGCAATGAATTTGGCGTCAGCTCATTGGCTTCCAGATTATTCAAAACCTGTCGGGCTCTTTCTATAACAGCATTGGGCAGACCGGCAAGCCTGGCTACCTGTATACCATAGGAATGATCGCAGCCCCCTGGAACAATTTTGCGCAAAAATACAATATTTTCACCCCATTCACGAACCGCAACATTGAAATTCTTTACCCGCGGCATTATCATCTCAAGCTCTGTCAGCTCATGATAATGGGTAGCAAACAATGTTTTTGGTCTTACTTTTTCATCATCGTGTATAAATTCTGCTATGGCCCAGGCAATTGAAAGGCCGTCAAATGTTGATGTACCACGTCCTATTTCATCCAGCAGAACAAGACTTTTTGCAGTGGCATTATTCAGGATATTAGCGGTTTCATTCATTTCTACAAGAAAAGTAGACTCTCCGGCAGCAAGATTATCCTGAGCCCCCACGCGGGTGAATATACGGTCAACAACGGCAATCCTTGCAGAATCTGCCGGTACAAATCCACCAATCTGAGCCATAAGCACAATAAGCCCAACCTGTCTGATATACGTAGATTTACCCGCCATATTCGGACCGGTTATTATAAGAAGTTGATGAGAATCGGCATTAAATGTTACATCATTGGGAATAAAAGGGTCTCCGGGAGGTAACAAACGTTCCACAACCGGATGCCTACCATTCACAATCATTGTATCATCACCATCATGCATTACAGGTCGTACATATCTATACTCTTCAGCCGCATCAGCAAGACTGATAAGAGAATCCAGGATGGCTATTTGTCTTCCGTTAGTCTGTATTGCAGCTGCGGATCCGGCAACAAAATGTCTGAGTTCTTCAAAGAGTTCTCGCTCAAGTCCAACCATCTCTTCCTCAGCCTTGAGCACTTTCTCTTCCATAGCCTTGAGTTCAGGCGTTATAAAACGTTCTGCATTAACCAGTGTCTGCTTGCGGATATAATGTTCAGGCACTTTATCCTGATGCGTCTTGGTTACTTCTATATAGTAACCAAAGACTCTGTTGTAACCTATCTTTAATGATGATATTCCTGTCTTCTCCCGTTCTTCGATCTGACACCTGGCTATCCAGTCCTTGCCAGAGAGGGCGAGAGTGCGATAATCATCAAGTTGCGTATTGTAGCCTTCTCTGATAACACCGCCGTCACTTAAATTCATCGGCGGCTCATCTGTCAGTGCATTGGACAACCTATCAATTACTTCCGGACAGTCATCAAGCTTCTCATAAATATCTCTCAGTCCATCAGCAACTACAGACTCCAGTCTCTGATGTAATAATGGAACTTTTACCAAAGATCTGCACAGTGCCCTGAGATCACGGGGATTTGCACGCCGCGTCACAACCCTGGTAATAAGCCTCTCCATATCAGCTACACCAGCGAGTTCATTAAATAATTGTCTACGTATATCTACGCTCTCAACAAGTTCGGTTACAGCATTAAGACGGTGGAGAATGAGGCCTAGTCTATTAAGTGGACGCGCCAGCCATGAAGCTATCATACGACCGCCCATAGCTGTTTTTGTGCGATCCAGTATGGAGAGTAAAGTAGCAGTTTTATCTTGACCGCTCATGGATCGCACGAGCTCAAGATTCCGACGGGTTGCTGCATCCAGATGCATAAAATCATCATCAGCGTAACGACTTAGAGTACGGATATGAGATAAATCCGTCTTCTGTGTCTCCTCCAGATACTCAAGTACAACACCTGCAGCAGAGAGTCCTACACCTAAATCTTCACAACCAAAACCCTTAAGTGTAGCTGTTTTGAAGTGTCTGACGAGACGGTCATAGACATAATCACGCCCAAACAGCCAATCTTCGCGCCTGGTGATAACAGGTGTTCCAGCCAGCCGAAGAACAATAGTTTCCAGTTCAACATGCTGCGACTCAGGAACAAGTATTTCTGTAGCATCAATTGACGATAATATCTCAATCAAACGGTCTCTATCAACTTCTGTTACCGAAAACTCTCCTGTACTTACATCTGCTGAAGCCACACCGCAGACACCTTCATCTATGAATACCGCAGCCAGGTAGTTGTTTCTCTTTGTATCAAGAAGACCTTCCTCAAGCACAGTTCCAGGTGTTACTATTTGAACAACATCGCGTTTTACAATTCCCTTGGCCAGTTTAGGATCTTCCACTTGTTCACATATGGCGACACTAAGTCCGGCCTTCACCATTTTTGTAAGATATGCATCAAGTGCATGATATGGAAAACCGGCTAAAGGCACATCGCCTGTTTTTCCATGACCACGGGAAGTCAGTGTGATTCCCAGAACACGGGCACCTTTCTTTGCATCCTCATTGAACATCTCATAGAAATCACCCATACGGAAAAAAAGTATCGAATCGGGATGTTTGGCCTTGATAGCCAGATATTGCCGCATTAGCGGAGTTTCTTTAGCGGAAGACATGAAATAAACCGGATTTTTAGGTTAAAAATAAAGAAAATTCTGTCTTACAAAATAGCAATAATACTCTCATTTTCCAAGCCAATTCTATTTAACAAGAGCAGGACAGGATCACAGGATTGACAGGATGTGTACACGTATCATCTTCACTCAGTGCAGAGTTTTTAAAATCCTGTAGATCCTAATAATCCTGTCAAAATAAAGGGCTCTTGACTCAACGCCTGTCACTGTTGTAAATGTCAAGTAATTCAGGGACATTTTTCGGCAAACTCAACAGGGGTCGGCACTTTATCCTGGAAAGCAGTGTCATACCGCCAGGAGATTGCTTCGGGATGGAACTCCTCGCAAAGACAGGCATTTTTTTCCTGACATCTTTCCGGTTTCCCGGGGACCGTGCTGATTTTTTTTAACAGCTCTTCTTTGTGCCCTTTGTGAGCTTTTTGCGAGGGCTCTTTTTTCTGGCTCTTCCAGCAGGTAAATAATATAGGTCACCCTTGGCATAGTTTTACACAACGGATAAAATAAATAAAGCACAATAAAAAAGAATCTCCGTCGTTCATTAATTTGACTACCCAATAAAACAAAAAGAAGGAACATAATATGCGACGATTAATATCTATTCTAGCCGTACTGATGCTGTCAATTTTTCTGTCTCAATGTAGCAATCAGATTACAGATCCGCAGGACGTTTCATCTCTTGAAGATGTACAGATTGAGATAGATGAAGCCGCTCAATCAATTGTGAATCTGGACGAAATATCTCTTGAAGACAGCACACAGATACCACGGTCTCTGGAAAGAGCCTTAATACATCTGGACAAATTATTGGATCGTGCTCAGGCAATTGTGGATACTGCATCTAATACCACAGCCGATTCTCTTATGGGCGAAGCTTTTGCAGCACAAGCCCTGGCTCTGGAAGCAGTTGAACAGGACAGTTTACGATTAGCCTTCAGCTTTGTACGTGAAAGCCGTCATCTGGCTCTGGAGGCTGTACGGGCAGTAAAAGGAGAGGCCGGGCCTCCACACTATATTGAACATCTATGGGCAGATATGGACATTGTTCTGCGATTAAAAGAGAGAGTAAAAACTCTTCTGGAAGACAATCAGGCTCCCATTGCCAGACGGCTGTACAATCGCGGAACGATTCACATACGTCATGCAAAAGAAGCATTGGAAAAAAGGCAGCCGCGCCGTGCGCATTTTCACCTGCACACGGCCAGAGAATTTCTAAATCGCGCTCTTTTCAGGCTACAATAATCATATTCTCCTCTCTCTTCATTCCCCTCCGGCGGCCTTTAATCAGGCCGCCTTTTATTTCCAGCATTATTTCGCATAGACAGGAATTTAGCAAAGAGCCCTCGCACAGAAATCACGAAGACCACGAAGCTTCCCTACATCGCCCCAAGAATATTGGATTCTTCGTGGGAACTGTTAATTCAAATTTAATAAAACGAATATTGAACAGCAGAACACCGAATGTCAAATTTCCAGGGGTTCTTACTTCAACGTTGGACATTGGATATTCATCATTTAATCCTGTGATCCTGTCCTGCTCTTTCTTTATATGTGTAGGGCGGGGCTGGGAGGCTCCGTGTATTCTGTGTGTTCCGTGGTTAAATGCTCTTTTTTTTTATATGTGTAGGGCAGGGCTGGAAGGCTCCGTATTCTCTGTGGGCAATGCTCCTGCTCCTCTTTTTTTCAAATTTTAACTGAAATCGATCAAATAAAATCTTGTGTTTTGCCTGGCAAAACAGTACATTAAAATTACATCCATCTTTGCAAAAGCAATATGGATCAGGCAATTTTACAGATGCGGTTTATTGCTTGGAGCCTTGGTGTTGAAATTTAAAATTTATTTATAATTTGATATTTATTTTTTGGAATTTTCAATCTTGTCATGAAATACACATTATGGAATATATACTAAGATCATCATAAAACCTTTAATAGTTTCCTCATCCAAAATTCTTTTTTTGAGGAGGTTGTATCATGCCAAAACGCCAAGCAAAAGAAGTTATGACCAAAGATGTCATAACAGTGGCTTCTGACTGGCCCATTAAGCGCCTCACCCGTTTTCTTATAGAAAATTCCATTACGGGCGCACCTGTTGTAGGATTGCAAAATGAAGTATTGGGCGTAGTCTCTCTAACTGATATTGCCCATTATCTCAACATTACCGGTTCTTCACCGGGTTTGAATGTAGACAATACACACGACTACTTCATGCCCGCAATAGAAAATGAATATGGAGCTGAAATAGTGGAGACGCTGCATATAGAAGCTCCTGAGACAGTCTCCGTAAAAGACATCATGACTCCACTTTTATTTACAGTTGATGAAAATGCATCAGTGAAACAGGTTGCGGATGTCATGGTGAAAGGTCGTATTCATCGTCTCCTGGTTACAAAGGATAATCGTCTGGTAGGAATAATATCATCACTTGATCTTTTGGAAATTGTAAGGGATATGCCATAACCACAAAGATCTACTCCATGATTTAGCGGTTTAATTCATGAAAGGAACAAGTAATGAGACTTGCAAAGAAACATTACGCACAGATCCTTCAAATTGAACTGGAAGACCTTAAAGAAGATCTTGACTGCATGCTCAATAAAGCTCTGTCTGACTGGAAAGAAAAAAAAATTACTGAACGTGTCTACAAAGAAAACAGCACCTTATTCAAAAATGAAAAACTAGGCGTAGATGAATTCTCTGTCATTCTCAACAAAATTGACCTTGAGACATTTCATGATGTTGAGAGCATGATAATCTATCTTAAAAATCAGTTCAGAACGACTGCCGAACGTCTGGCTCTGGCCAATGCCGTTGTGATCTGTATAGAACGTAAACTCGACAAAGTTAAAAGATATGTTAATTCGGATATTATCCGGTAGCACTATCGTATCAATTAATAATTTCAATTTACATAGCTGACATACTGTTTGCCCAACGGGAGACAAAGTATATCAGCCAAATCATTCAAAGGAGGTCTTCCTATGACCCTATGGTCCATCACTCGTTCAATAGCCATTTTCCTACTCATGGCCGGCAGCTTAATGATTTTAGGCTGCTCATCCCCCAAACCGCCTGAGAACGTAACGCCACCTGTTGCAGAAAAGCATCCCGAGGAACTGACAATTCACGACCACACGCGAATAGACAATTATTACTGGCTGAATCAAAGAGAGAATCCCGAAGTCATCAAGTATCTTGAAGACGAGAACAGTTATACAACTGCCATGATGAAACATACTGAGAAGTTCCAGTCCAAACTATACAAGGAAATGATTGGCCGAATTAAAGAAGACGATGCTTCATTGCCGTACATGTTTAATAAATACTGGTATCAGACTCGTTTTGAAAAGGGTTCCGAATACCCTATTCACATCCGGAAAAAAGGCACATTTAAAGCAGATGAAGAAATACTTCTGGATGTTCCCAAACTCGCTCTGGGTCATGCATATTACCAGGCACGAGGTCTGTCCGTCAGTCCCGACAATAAGTTAATGGCCTTTGGGGTAGATACTGTCAGCAGACGTAAATATACACTTCACTTCAAAAATCTGGAGACGGGTGAACTGCTCTCCGATAATCTGCCCAACACAACAGGCTCTACAGTATGGGCAGCAGATAATCAGCACATCTTCTACGTCACCAAGGACAGTACATTGCGCCCACATATGATATGGCGTCATAAACTTGGTACAGACATCAAACATGATGTCCTTATACACCATGAATCAGACAATACATTCGGAACCGGTGTATTCAAATCGAAATCCGGAGAATACATATTTATCGGGTCACAGAGTACTCTGTCATCTGAAGTACGTTTTGTCAAAGCCGACAAACCCACTGACAAATTTACAATTATACAAAAACGTGCCAAAAACTGGGAGTACAGCGTATCCCATCGTAATAATGATTTCTACATACTTACAAACTGGAAAGCCAGAAACTTCAGGTTGATGAAAACACCTGTCAAACGCTCCGGACGGCGTCATTGGAAAGAGTTGATCAAGCATCGTGACGATGAGCTGCTCACAGGTATTTCACTCTTCAAAGATCATATGGTTATCCAGTCCAGAAAAGGCGGACTCAACCGTATCAACATTACAGATCTCAAAAAACATAAATCTCATATGCTCAGCTTTGATGAAAACGCGTATACAATACGCATTGGAATGAATCCTGAGATGGATACAAAAACATTGCGTTTTAACTACACTTCTATGACTACACCCGGTTCAATCTATGACTATAATATGAGCACAAAGAAACGGGAGCTTAAGAAACAAGATGAAGTGCTGGGCGAATTTAACAAGGAAGATTATAAAACCGAACGCATTTGGGCAGAGGCTCGCGACGGAGTTAAAGTACCAATTACACTGCTATACCATAAAGATATACAGCGCGACGGCACTAATCCGCTGCATCTCTATGCCTATGGTTCATACGGCGCATCTATGGACCCATCCTTCCGCTCCTCCAGACTCTCATTGGTAGACCGCGGATTTATCTATGCCATTGCTCATATCCGCGGCGGCCAGGAAATGGGACGACACTGGTATGAAGACGGTAAACTTTTCAAGAAGATGAATACATTTACAGATTTCATAGATTGCGGTAAATACCTGATTGATCAACGCTGGGCCGATGCAGATAAACTGTGTGCCGAAGGCGGGAGTGCTGGTGGCCTGCTTATGGGTGCCGTGATCAACATGGCTCCACAGCTCTTTAAAGGCGTAATAGCAGCTGTTCCTTTTGTAGATGTCGTTACAACTATGCTGGATGATACAATTCCTTTAACCACATCCGAATATGATGAATGGGGTAATCCTAATAAGAAAGATTACTACAATTACATGCTCTCCTATTCTCCTTATGACAATGTTGAAACAAAGGAATACCCGGCACTATTAGTGACAACAGGACTTCATGACTCTCAGGTTCAATATTGGGAACCAGCCAAATGGGTTGCCAAACTACGCGACATGAAGACAGACAGCAACTTGCTCATTCTCCGTACAAATATGGATTTCGGGCACGGCGGCGCATCAGGAAGATTTGAACGCTATAAAGAGCGCGCCATGGAATACGCCTTTATCCTGGACGGTATCGGAATCAATAAATAGAAAGAATTGTGTAATGACTATTCGCCTGAAATATATTTTCCTGTCATTCGCATTATGCATATTATGCCATGGCTGTAGAAAAAGTGCTCCATCTCAGTCATGGCACTTAAAAATGCTAAACTCACCTGTAACGGCCAGTCTTCGTGGTCTCTGTGTTGTATCTGATCGTGTAGTCTGGGCCTCAGGTTCAGGCGGCACTGTACTGAGAACCGTTGACGGTGGTAGCATATGGACCCAACTACCTGTACCCGATGCCGGAAAGCTGGACTTCCGCGATGTGCATGCATTTGACGAAAAGATTGCTCTGCTGATGACAGCCGGCTTGCCGGCCCGTTTCTACAGAACTGATGACGGTGGCATCACATGGGATATTGTCTATGAGACTAATGATGCTGGTGCCTTCTTTGACGGTATGGCGTTCTGGGACAACACCCGCGGCATAGCCATGAGTGATCCTGTTCAAGGTGATTTTTTGTTAATCAGGACCGATGACGGTGGAAAAACCTGGAAGGAAGTACCGCCTGGCGACATTGACAAACCATTGGATGGCGAGGCTGGTTTCGCAGCCAGCGGAACATCCATTGCCGTAGGACCAGACGGATTGACAGCATTTGGTACATCAAAAGCACGAATCCTCAGATCAACTGATTGGGGCCATACGTGGAAAGCTGTAGCCATACCTATTCAAAGCGGTGCTCCAGGCAAAGGTGTATTTTCAATATGCTTTCCGGATAAAGATGGCCATGGCGTGGCAGTTGGTGGAGATTTTGCCGCAGATACACTCCGCAACGCCACTGCCGCATATACCGTCGATCATGGTAGTACCTGGCATCCGGCCAGCACCATGCCATGGGGATTCCGTTCATGTGTCACAGCCGTTCCGGGCAATACGAACGAATATCTTGCAGTAGGCACCTCAGGTTGCGACTATTCTCAAGATGGCGGCAGAACCTGGAAGCACGTATCCGACACAGGTTTCCACACAGTGCAGTGTGCACCCAAATCAAAACATGCATTCAGCACAGGCTCAGACGGTAGAATAGCAATGTGGATTTTAAAATAGTTCTACGCAAAAAAAACAACGTCATAGATCTTATTATGCTTTGGTTCTTCTTTGCGCCGGATCTTTAACTGATATTTCATGGCACAGCAATGTCGGCAGAATCTTCGTCACCTTTAACAATATATGCGTAATAAGTTTTCATATATACCTTTCCGCTCTAAAGATCTTTTTTTTATATGTAGGGCTGGGCTGGGCTCCGTGTATTCTGTGTATTCCGTGGTTAAATGCTTTTTCTTTAAAGCTCTTCCAGATATTCTATGGATTAATAAACGTCAACATGCTGTAATCATCTGCGTTGAGACTGTTGAAAAAGGGTAGACCCCGATTGTTGTCGCTTTTTTTACGACATCACCAGGTGTGAGAAGTTCAATAAATACTAAATGTCAAAACATCCGGAGGTTTTTCAACAGTCACATTATCTGCGGATTTATAATTCCACACAATTGCCGGAAGAACCTAAAAAAATATTGTCATTCCAACATCTCCTGAATACACAAGCATCTACTCGAATTTCTTCTTGCATCCATTCTCACTCAGCACTATCTTGTAGCCACAAAGTATCAATATTAAGGTAGCGAGGTAGATGTGCAGCCAATAAGCCAGACAGATCAATATATAACACCATCCAGCCATAAAATGTGGCTATCAAAAATCATACCCACATTTGTATTTTATGTCCGCATGATCAATGCAATATTGCGTTGTGCCTACCTTGGGCGCAAGGATCAGCTCAAAGGGCATAATTATTCATGGCAAAGCTGGCGCATGCTGAGGGCAATGGAAGCTGCCGGCGGGAAGTTTCAAATTGATGGCCTGGATCATATTAGAAACCTTGACGGACCTGTTGTTTTTGTGGCCAACCACATGAGTACTTTAGAGACATTTACATTACCGGGCATCATTCGCCCCTTTAGAGACATGACCTTTATTGTCAAAGAGAGCCTTACACATTATCCCATATTCAAGCATGTGATGAACGCACAAGGTCCAATAGCCGTTAAACGTATAAATGCCCGTGAAGATCTCAAAATAATTATGACAAAAGGCGTTGAAAAACTTAAAAACGGAACAAGCATTGTTGTCTTCCCCCAGACAACACGCATGCAGCAATTTGATCCTTCTCAATTTAATACAATCGGCGTTAAGCTTGCAGCCAGAGCCGGTGTATCGGTAATACCCATTGCACTGCGTACAGATGCTTGGGAAATAGGCCGTTTAATGAAAGATTATGGCCCTGTGGATAATACAAAACCCATTTACTTTGTCTTTGGTAAGCCTATCCATGTAGAAGGTAACGGTAAAGAAGCCCAGAAAAATGTAGTAGCATTTATTCAGAAGCATATGGAGGCATGGTTCGGTCGTGAAGGTATTGTCAGAACTGATAATAGATGAAGCTGAAATAGATGAACGTTTCATTCGTTCTACGGGACCGGGAGGTCAGAACGTAAACAAAGTTGCCACTGCCGTGCAGCTCCGTTTTGATGTAATGCGAAACCGCAGCCTGCCTGATTATGTACGCCAGCGGCTCATACGCCTGGCTGGCTCCCGTATCACTGATGACGGCGTACTCATCATTGAAGCCAGGCGTCATCGTACTCAATTGCAGAACCGTAGAGATGCAAGAGAACGCCTGTCTGCTCTCATCTCCAAAGCTGCAGAACGCCCCAAACGCCGTATTCCTACAAAGCCTACACACAGCTCCAAACTAAAACGGCTGGACTCCAAGAAAAAACGCGCCCGGATCAAGACACTCAGAAAAAATCCGGATAACTATAAGGACTAAGTTATGAAAGAAATACGCCTCATCATAACAGGCGGGACTTTTGATAAAAAATATGACCCTCTGAAAGGCGAATTAACATTCAAAGAAACCCATTTGCCGCAAATTCTTGAACAAGTAAATATTACAATACCTATTGAGTTTGAGATTAACCAGCTCAAAGACAGTCTTGACATGCAAGATGAATGCCGCGCTCATATTCTTAAGGCCTGCAAGTCGGCTGATGAAAGGCAGATTGTCATCACACACGGTACTGATACAATGGAAAATACAGCTGCCGTACTTGGACAAGCAAGACTGAACAAATCCATTGTACTTACAGGAGCAATGGTACCTTTCTCAGTTTCAGGATCAGACGCAATGTTCAACCTGGGCTTTGCTCTGGCAGCTGTACAGCAAGCTCCGGCAGGAGTCTTTATTGCAATGAACGGACGCATCCTACCCTGGAATGATGTCACTAAAGATAAAGCCCGGGGACGTTTCATCAAAAAATCAGAAAAATCAAAATCGGACTAATTAATGTCAGAAAAAACCATACTACAAGTTGACAATGTCTCTCTTGAACTGGGAGGTAAACGTATATTGAACCACCTTTCAATGGATATATGGACAGGTCATGTACATGCCATTGTAGGAGTAAACGGTGCCGGAAAATCCACACTTGCATCAACAATAATGGGTTTGAACGGTTACAGGCATTTTGAAGGTGATATCCTCTTTGAAGGACAGTCGATCAAGAATATGAATGTAGCTGAACGTGCCAGACTGGGAATTACACTTGCATGGCAGGAGCCGGCAAGATATGAAGGCTTAACCGTTGAGAAATTCATATTGGCCGGTGCAGGGAATGCATGCTCACACACAGTTGAACGGGCATTACAGACACTGGGACTCGATCCGGGGAAATATGCACAAAGAGCAGTTGACCGCACACTCTCGGGCGGGGAAAGAAAACGTGTTGAACTGGCTTCAATAGTTGCTATGCGCCCAAGACTTGTCATCATGGATGAGCCAGATTCCGGAATCGATGTTGATGCTTTAAACCGCATTTTTGATACACTGAAAATACTACGTGATCACGGAAGCACTGTCATTCTTATCACACACTCTATGACAGTACTAAAGCAGGCAGATCACGCATTCCTGCTCTGTTGCGGTAATGTATTGGACAAAGGTGGTATTGATAAAATTGAAGGTTTTTTCGGACGTAAGTGCCAGGGCTGTGACCACCAGAATAAACCGGATCAGGAGGAATTAAATGGAGAATAACAAGCTGATTCGTCAGATGTATGATTCTTTGGGTGAAGGTCATGGACATGAACCCGGTGTGGCGCATGTTGAAATACACGGCAATAAAGTTTTAGGCCTGCATCTTGTAGATGGGCTGGAAATAATAGCTGAAGAAAAAGAAGAAGGCATTGACGCCACCATACGTGTTAAGGCTGGGATAAAAATAGAAAAACCTGTAAAAATATGTTTTGGTCTCATTCCGGAGACCGGAGTACAACGTATCAACATCAAGACACATATCGAAAAAAATGCAAGCATAGGAATAGTAGCTTCATGCACATTCCCCTTTGCCAAAGAGATCCTCCATACCATGGATGCGGAAATCCGGCTGGATGAAGGTGCTGAATACACCTATATCGAACGCCATGTACACGGACCGGAAGGCGGCGTCACAGTTATCCCCAGAGCTAAAGTAATATTGGGAAAAGGTGCACGTTTTCGTACTGATTTCGAATTAATCAAGGGCCGGGTCGGTGAGATTGATATCGAGTATGATGCCGAGTGTCACGCCCGCAGCATACTTGAAATGTCTGCCCGCATATCTGGCAGAGGCACAGATAAAATCCGCATAAACGAAATGGCAAACTTATTGGGTGAAGACGCTGTCGCAGTACTGACTACAAATATTGCAGTGAGAGACAGTGCACATGCCAGAATTGAAAATACAATCATAGCATCTGCAGCCGGAACAAGAGGGCATGTCGATTGTAAGGAAATAATTCAGGGTAATGCCACTGCCCAGGCAATTCCAATTGTGGATGTACGTCATGCCAAGGCTCATGTTACACATGAAGCGGCTATTGGCAGTGTTGATTCCAAGCAGCTGGAAACTCTAATGGCCCGTGGTCTAAATGAAGATGATGCTACTGATTTGATAATTGAAGGGCTTCTCAGGCCGCAATATTAAAATGGAAATGTATCGAAAACAGGAAAATAAATTAAGGACTGGCAACGAACAAAACGAACAAAAGAAATTGCAATTTACTTAAAAGCCAGCCACCGGTAATCCTGTCTAACTTGTTTTTCTGTCCAATATACTCAGACTATGCTTGAAGGTTGCATCCCTGTCCTGCGAGTCCAATCAGTACAGACCGGTTAGCCCTTCTTTAATGGCATATTTTGTCAGACCAGCCACCGAATGAATATCCAGCTTACGCATGATATGCTGCCTGTGTGTCTCAATAGTTTTAACTGAAATAGAAAGTTTGTGAGCAATTGTCTTGGTATTGTCACCCTCTGCCATAAGCTGCAACACCTCACGCTCCCGGGCAGTCAGGCAGATCTTGCGTCTCTCTTCAGTGGATATGATTAGATGCCGGATTGAGCGGCTGAGATACTGCCCGCCTTGCATTACACAATGAATAGCCTCTACCAGTTCTTCAAAGGCAGCATCCTTAAGCAGATACGCCGAGGCTCCGATATCGAGTGTTTCCTGAATAAACCGGCGATCGGCATGCATGGAAAGCATGACAATTTTCATTGCCGGAAAGTCCCTTACAATCTGCCTTGCTGCTTCAATTCCATTTAATTCCGGCATGGAGATATCCAGAATGACCATGTCCGGACAGTGTTCTCTGGCAAGTTTCAACACTTCACGTCCATTTACCGCCTCGGCAACAACACATATATCATGCTCTGCAGCCAGCAGCGAACAGAGTCCCTGCCTGATAATCTGATGATCATCGGCCAGCAGCAGGCGCAAGGGATCAGACATTCACAGGCTCCATTTTCAAATCCATCGGTGCATAGAGCCGGATACAACACCCTTGACTATAAGCACAAATAATTTCCAGACTTCCCCCGGCATATCGCAGTCTCTCACGCATATTGAAAAGGCCAAAACCGGAATTTGCATGATGCTCATCATCTATCTCATCTGCCGGCATACCTATTCCATCATCCTTTACTTCCACACACAGCATTGCATCCTCTGTCTGTAATTGAATTATGACATGGCTGGCATCTGCATGTTTAACCACATTCATCAACAACTCACGAACACACTGAAAAAGCAGAACTTTCAGATCATCTGCCAAATCCAGAGGCCGTATATTATCTTTAACCCTGATTTCCAGAGGAAAACGATCGGTAAAATGCTCTGCAAGCCAGCCAATTGCCACCTCAAGACCCATCTCATATAATATGGGAGGGCAGATCTCTGTCATCAAAGATCTGGTTGAACTAATAGCCGATTCTGCAAGGCTCTGCAACTCAATGATCTGTTTTTGATATTCCGTATCAATGGTATCACGCTTCAATGCGCCAAGCTTTATCTTCAACAAAGCCAGAATCTGTGCAATGGAATCATGTAGCTCCGATGCAATCCGCCTCCGCTCCCTCTCTTCGCTGATAGACAACTCTGCTGCCAGAGAGCGCAATTCATCCTGATAACTGATTAACTTCTCCTCAGCATTTTTACGCTCAGTTATATCCTTTACTGTCCCGACAAAATAGCTGATACGGCCGGATTCATCGGTAACTGCCCGGGCATTCTCAGATATCCAGACAATAGAAGTATCCTTTTTATATACTCTGGATTCAAAATTATGAATCTCACCTTCTGATTCGACAGACTTAAGAAATACAGTTCTTCGTCCTGGTTCTACATAAAGCTGAGCATCAATATCAATCAATTGCTCCAGAAGTTCTGTGGGTGAATCATAACCGTAAATACCGGCCAACGCAGGATTAACCTCAAGATGTTGGCCATCCGGTGTTGAGTAAAAAATACCCATTACAGCATTGTCAAAAATATTGCGATAAAAATTTTCATCATACTTCATTTATCACCTCTCATCAGGATAGATGAATATACGACTGGATATTGAAAAAAGCAAGATAAGGTAGTAAGAACAAAAGAGATAAAAAGGCACATAAGAACATACGAGTGAATGAGAGAAGAATAGTGTATTTTTGTTTTAAAATTATGTTTTTAGTTGTTCGTCTTGTTCGTCTTGTTCGTTGCTAAATTTTTAAAAATTTCAAAATATAATAGAATATTTTATACTTTCGCCCGTTAACTATATTGTTGTAACTTGTACTAAATAATAAGGAGAGACTATGAAGTCACATATGTATAAACATCTTATGATTTTTCTTATACTTTTCACATTCATACAGAAGGCAAGCGGCCAGAATACAGTAGGTCTTATCTCCCGCTCTCCCGGTATCTATGACGGCTATACACTGTATGCGCCACTTTCATCGACTTCTACCTATCTGATTGACAATAATGGTGAAAGAATTAATTCCTGGGTAAGTGCCTACAATCCCGGCAATTCCGCCTACCTCCTGGAAGACGGCCATCTCCTGCGTACTGCCAATAACAGGAACAGTCGTTTTACCTCCGGCGGCACAGGCGGACGAATAGAAAAATTCACCTGGGACGGCAGTCTGGTCTGGACTTATATTTATTCAACGGATTCTGTCTGTCAACATCACGATATTGAGCTGCTACCCAACGGCAATATACTCATGATTGCCTGGGAATTAAAAACACTGAGCCAGGCCTTGGCAGCAGGCTGTAATCCGGCCCTGGTAAATAACAAGGGCTTATATCCGGATCATATTATCGAAGTCAATCCAACCCTGCCATCCGGAAGTGAAATTGTCTGGGAATGGCATGTCTGGGATCATTTAATTCAGGAATATGACTCATCAAAAGACAATTACGGCGTTGTGGCAGATCATCCTGAACTGATAGATTTAAACTTTACAACCTTAACCGGACCTCCACGGAGCAAAACTGATTGGAACCATACAAACGGTATTGATTACAATGCAGATCTTGATCAGATAGTAATCAGCATTCATGTTTTCAGTGAGATCTGGATAATCGATCACAGTACCAGCACTACAGAGGCAGCCTCTCACAGCGGTGGCAACAGCGGCAGAGGCGGCGATCTTCTCTATCGCTGGGGCAATCCTGCTGCCTACGGGGCAGGTACAGCTGTGGATCAACAACTATTCGGCCAGCACGACCCGCAGTGGCTCACCTCCGATCTTCCGGGCAGCGGAAACCTGCTCATCTTTAACAACGGCCGGGGCCGTATCAACGGCAACTTCTCTTCAATTGATGAAATTACACCTCCGCTTGAAGAAGATGGATCCTATACAAAAAACACAGGAACATCCTACGGCCCTGTGCAGCCTGTATGGACATATCAATCAGATCCGGTAGATGATTTCTATGCAGATCATATCTCCGGTGCGCAGCGTCTGCCCAACGGCAATACACTCATCTGCGATGGTACGCATGGAACAATATTTGAAGTTACTCAGGTCGGTAATACAGTTTGGGAATACATCAATCCGGTTACGGCAGACGGCCCCCTGGCCCAGGGAGATGACATTCCCACGGAAAAAGGCGGCAATAACCTCTTCCGTGCCTGCCGCTATGGGAAGGACTATCCCGCTTTCAGCTATTTAAACCTCTACCCGCTGGGACCGATTGAGACTTACAGTTCACCTTTCCCTGAATCTGATATTTTTACCCGCATACCTTCAGATTCAGCCGGAGAACGGGGTTTGATCGTACGTATCTCACTACCGGCTTTTGAGCGTTTCGCAACTGGCGCACCGATAGTCATTTACATGCCCGGCGGTTTCAATGCTGACGGTCTGAATGAGCGTTATACCGGTTTAGGTGAGCATGGTTTCATTGAAATTCGCTTCAGTTTTCCTGGTGCTGGAACCTACCCCTTTGACAGTGACGGCATTGATGATCACCGGGGAAAGGGGAGTCTTTTAGCGGCCAGGGATATTATCCGATTTGCCCTGGGCTTACAGGCAGATATTTCCGGTAAAACTATATCTGAACTGCTGGATCCGGTCTCTCCGGACTACACAAATGTCGGACTCGTAGGCTGGTCAAACGGCGGTAATACAAATATTTGTACGGTCGGCATACATGGAGCTGACATACCCGGCCTGGCCTGGATTTTAAACTGGGAATCTCCGGTAGGAGACGGTATGCCACAGGCCGAGGCTGGTGCAAAAAGTGAGAATTCACTCCGGCCGTATAATACGGGTGTGAATCCGGCTTATAATCCGGCTACCGGCAGCTGGGATCTGTCCGGGCTTGCCTGGGATGATCAGCTGCAAATCCCTGTTCTGGAACGAACAAATGATTATAAAAGCGGCGGCCTCTACATTGATGTAAATGGTGATCAAATTATTGACAAAGGCAGTGATTTCATTTTCTATCCCTTAATTTTTGAATTCAATGGAAGGGAGTTGGCCTTTTTTTCAGAGAGAGTCCTGGAGGCAGCAACAGCGGAAGGTCTGATTCCCGCCCAGGCCCCGGATCATATTGTGACAAATGCTGAAAATGAGGAATTCTGGCACTGGCGCAACGGTGCTCTTTGGGTGGATGAAGCACTCCAGCATAACCCTGATCTTATGTTTATGATAGTAGCCAGTGATACCGACCATGTGCAGATTGCTCCGGATCATCCTCATGTGATTATTCAATACAATGCCTTCTTAAACGGCGGCTGTAGGTTTGTCCGTTTGAATCCCGACAAGTCATATATTGAAAATTATACAGGTAATGTGTATCCGGCGGCTGTTGATAATGATGCTTTCATGCCTCTGCAAAGAACGAATATGACTGCAGTTGTTGAATCCGGCAACTCCATAAATCAAACTTTCAATAAAGTTACAGTTGCCGCTGCCGGTGCCTGTGAACTGGCTGACCGTACTTTTCACAATAACACATCTCCGCAACTGGACGGACTGGCAACTTTGGTCATTTCATTAACAGGAGAAGATAACAGAGCTTCCATTTTTCAGAATTCACCAAATCCATTTAACAACAGCACTCAAATTACTTTCACTCTAAATAAAAACACAAAAATCAAACTGGATGTGCTAAATGTCCTTGGTCAACAGGTTGCCGAACTTTTTGAAGGTAATAAAACCTCAGGTACACATTCCATCATCTGGAATGCCGATCAACAGTCAGGCGGAGTGTATTTTGTAAGGTTGGCAACAGAATCCCGGACGAATTTATGTAAATGTCTGCTGATAAAGTAAAACGTTTAATAATAAATAAACTCAACAAGATCACAGGAATTACAAATAATTAATTAAAAATAAATTATAAATCATCTTGATTTCACCTCATTTTTCAGCGTATCTTTAGTCGATTATGCTGTACAAAAAAAATTGACTGAAAATAGCAATTCAACCATTCCGGGAATGATAAGAAAAATTACTTCCCGGATTAAAATTGAGGTATAACTCTTGAATTTTTCGATACTCATTCAAATGTTAATTGGTGCGATTGGCGGGCTGGGTATATTTCTTCTTGGCATGAAATATATGTCTGAAGGAATGCAAGCTATCGCCGGCTCAAGACTCAGAAGACTTATTCGTGCAGTTACAGACAATCGACTTGTCGCAGCCGGTGTAGGTGCCTCCATCACAGCAATGATTCAATCCAGTTCTGTGACCACTGTCATGGTAGTAGGTTTTGTCAACGCAGGACTTATGAATCTACGACAGGCTGTTGGCGTGATAATGGGTACCAATATTGGAACTACCATTACAGCATGGCTGATTGCAGTTCACATTGCCGATTACGGCCTGCCGATTCTTGGATTGGCCGCTTTCTTCTTCCTCTTCTCAAAAAATGAAAGAGTTCGCAATACAGCTATGGTTTTCCTGGGTCTTGGTATGGTATTCTTTGGATTGGAACTCATGAAAACCGGTCTGAAACCATTGCGTACTATGCCTGAAGTACACGCAGCACTCTCATCTTTTCAGCCTGACACAATCTGGGGACTTTTGAAGTGTGTATTTATAGGAGGACTTGTAACAGCCGTTATTCAATCCTCCTCTGCCACGGTGGCCATAACAATTACATTGGCAACAACCGGCACATTGAGTTATGAAACAGCAATTGCCCTGGTGCTGGGTGAGAACATTGGTACTACAGTCACTGCAGCTCTTGCCTCATTGGGGGCATCTACAAACGCAAAGCGAACTGCGTTAGCACATTTTATGTTCAACATAACCGGTGTATTGATAATGATACCTCTTTTCTATCAATACCTCTGGCTCCTTGGTAAGATATCACCGGATACGCTGCCAATTGCTACACGAATTGCAACTGCCCATTCGTTCTTCAATATTTTTGTAGTAGTACTCCTGCTGCCCATGATTAATCCATTCGCCAAACTTGTCGGCCGCTTGATGCCGGATTCAAAGAAAAAAGAACAAACACATCTTACTTATCTGGATGTCCGCCTGTTGGACTCTGCTGCTATTGCAATACAGCAATCACGGTCAGAAGTTCAGAGAATGGGTGTTGAAATCAACAAGATGCTGAAAGACCTGCGTGAAGCTATAGAAGATCCTGCAATGGATAAAAAACGAGAAGACCGTATTTTCCACAAAGAAAATAATATTGATGAAATTCAACGGGAAGTAGTTGAATTCATAAGCAAAATAATGAGTGGATCTCTGGCTCACCAGATAACGGATGAAGCTAGAAAACAGTTGCGAATTGCAGATGAATATGAATCAGTTAGTGATTATATTGCAGGTATCCTGAAACTGATCTGCAAGCTTAAACAAAATGAGAGCAAACTCAGCGATGAAGGACAAAAAGAACTCATTGAGTTACACAACCTTTCTACCACTTTCTTTGAATCTGTAGCTAAAGCATATGAGAATAAAGACATAGACATCTTTGTAAAAGTCCAATCTGAATGTTCATCACTGATTCACAGTATTAAGCGCAACCGGACACAACACCTGGAAAGGCTGGAAAACCATGTAGTTACACCTATGGTAAGTCTTATCTATATGGATCTTTTAAATGCATACCGCCGTTTGGCAGACCACACTTATAATGTGGCAGAAGTATTGGTAGGCGAAAAATAAAATCTGCACTATAGTTTTTATAAAATTTTATCCCCCGGTAAATACCAATACCGGGGGATTTTCTAATTCGAAGCCTGCCATACTCAATTCCCTACTACAATAAATATACTTTCTCGAATCAATGGTCATCAAATAGTCACAGCTTCCATCTCAAATATTACCCTTTGGAATGTGAAATTTAAAATTGGTTATTTGGAAGTTGTCTTTTGTTATTTGTAATTTATCTCTTACTATTTGGAAGTTGTCTTTTGCTATTTGTGATTTATCTCTTGCTATTTGGAATTTTTCCAATTTGTTCCTTGCATTTGACACAAGCCTTTATTAGATTATGCCGCCCTGCATGATACCTCCGCTTGAGTGAGGATCCAGGGGTGAAAAAGAAAGGACATTATGGAAAAATCTAAAAAAGAACGCCGCCCGCCACTGATTCTTGACCTTGAGATTGAAAACCTGGCCTATGGTGGCAAGGGAGTTGCCCGGAATGATGACTTTGTCTGGTTTGTAGATAAAGGACTGCCAGGTCAACATGTCAAGGCTCAAGCCAGGCGTAAGAAACGCCGCTATGGCGAAGCCTTTATAAAAGAGGTCATCACTCCTTCCCCTGATCAAATTGAACCTCCATGTCAACATTTTGGCACATGTGGAGGTTGTCAGTTACAGCACTATGATTACCAGGCACAGATAAATGCCAAGGGGCAGCAGGTAGCCGATCTCCTTCACCGTGTCGCAGGTCTGACCGGCCTTGAAGTTGAGCCTGCTATCGGTGCAGAGCATCTCTATGCATATCGCAATAAAATGGAATTTAGTTTCTCCAATAAACGCTGGCTCCTCGGTGATGATGACGAGGCACCTGATAACTGGGCTTTAGGTCTGCACGTACCACGTCGTTTTGACAAGGTATTACAGATTGACCACTGCTTGCTACAGACAGATGAAGCCAATGCTGTTTTGAAAACCGTGAATGAATATGCACAATCAACCAAAAGTGATAAACTATGGGCATATGACCTGAAGACTCATCGCGGATTCTGGCGTTTCCTGGTACTGCGTTCGGGCCAGCTCAGCGGAGACCTTATGGTCAATGTAGTTACATCGAGTCAATTTGGAGATCAGGGCAATGCTGCTATGGACACGTTGGCTGAAATTATAAAGCAGAAACATCCTGAAGTTACTACCATGTTGCACAGCACAACAGACAAACTTGCCCAGGCAGCATTTGCAGAACAATCACGCGTCTTGTTTGGGTCGGGTTATATTACAGAAAAGATTGGCAAGTTCACATTTGACATATCGCCAAATGCGTTTTTCCAGACAAACTCACTACAAACAGAGACCTTGTTTAAAGTTATTGCCGATGCAGCTGAATTAACCGGCGAAGAGACTGTCTACGACCTCTATTGCGGAACCGGTGCTATTGGTATTTATCTTGCTGACAAGGCTAAAAATGTACTGGGTATTGAAGTAATTCCGGAAGCAATTGAAGATGCCAAACGTAATGCCGAACTTAATAACATTGATAATATACGTTTCCGTCTAGGTGATATGAAGGACGCTATTCGCAACCAAGACCAACTTACTAAACAGTTTGGTGCCCCTCACATTGCTATTCTGGATCCACCTCGTGGTGGAACACACCCCAAGACCATACAACATTTAATGGCATTGGATGCTCCGACAATAATCTATGTTTCTTGTAATCCGTCTATTTTAGCACGTGATCTGGCAGTTTTATGTGAAAAAAAATATACTCCGGAAATAATTCAACCTGTAGACATGTTTCCTCACACAGGCCATGTAGAAGTTGTTGCCAGGTTAACAAGAAAAAAATAATGTAGTGCTAATATCTTTCAAGGGGCCGGCAAGCATGTCGGCTCTTTTTTAATTGAACTATGTCTTATAAACTTTCATCTTATACTCAAGAAAAGCCAAACCAGTTTTTCGTTTTATCATATTATAAAGGGCCGGCGATGACTTAAATCCGATAGCATAAGCATAATAAAATGCTATTTCACCAACACCATCCTCTTTAATTATATTCTCCAATAACTCTATTTTTCTCTTTTGAATATACTCTTTTGGGCAGGATAAAAAAGCTATTTTGAACTTTTCATTCAACCATTTGCGTTCAATACAAAATTTATCAAGTAAATCATCAACCCTGTTTAC
>JAGLOF010000069.1 GCA_023139105.1 bacterium | reverse complement strand
TGGCACTACATGTAATCTCCGTGTTAATCCGTGGAGATTTGCTTAACTGCTCTCTTCATTATCACGAAAGAGTGCAGTTAAGCATCACCCATACGATTCATTATCGAGCCAAAATTTTCTTTATTCGTAAGAGAAAAATATCTTGTTTAAGTGGTTTTCTAATATATTCTACAGCACCTAATTTTAACCCTTTTGCTTCCATGTCGCTGCTTGCACTATTTGTAATTAACACAACTGGTATCTTATTTCCTTGTATATTAAGGGTTTCCAGTAATTGAAGCCCGTCGAAATTTGGCATTATGATATCCGACAGAATCAAATCGTATTTATTTTTTGCTATATATTTCAATGCATCAATAGCGTTTGAGGCGACAGTAACAGTATAATTATCTGATTTTAAGAAGGTGGCCATTACACCCTGACTGACAGGATCGTCATCAATTAATAAGATTGAGTACGATTTTTTATTTAATGTAGATTGGCTGGTTTTAGGAGGAAGCAGTTCAGTAAATAATTCATCCAGTGAAATAGTGACAATAGAAGATGCATAATCTGCCTGTGCGTAAGGGATGATTAATTCATTATTATGAATGATGGAACCGCAGGAATAAACGACGTTCGGTACATATCCTTCACGTTCATCAACGTTCGGACTGAGTATAGGTTCTGAGGTCTGACCAATGATTTTTGAAGGATTATCGAGATCTAACAGTGTTGCTCCCAGGCAGTACTTGCGCATGGGGCCGACACCATGCGTCACCATAAGCCAGCCATGTTCGGTTTCAATAGGTGATCCGGCATTCCCGATTTGTACTAATTCCCAGGGGAAAACAGGCTGTTGTAGCTTCTCAGCTTTCTGCCATAGATTAATTTTATCAGAATACATGATGTAATTATTGACACCGTCAAGCCTGGAAACCATTACATATTTCCCATTGATCTTTCTCGGGAATAATGCCAGGTTCTTATTTTGTACGCATTCTCCATTTAGAGGCATTACTTTAAATTGACAGAAATCTTTCGTTCTAATTAATTTAGGAAGGATTGTAGTACCGTCATAAGCAGTATATGTACCATAGTAAATAATGCTGCCGTCATCATCCGTAAATCGTACAAATCTTGCATCTTCAATCCCGTTTCTTTCTGTATAGGAAATGGGAAATATTACCCGCTCCGAAATGGCGGCATCACGGGAAAATGTGATTTCATAATGGGAATTGGCGAGCCAGTTCATATGTTTAATAGCCTGAGTTTTACTGTGCGACATTGTAATTTCTTTTTTTACCTCAACAATAGCAGCTTGAAGATCGCCGTAAATGAACTTATCCTTTAATTTACTAACAACAAGTTCAACTATGTCCATTCGGTTATGCATTTCATCGAGTTTGGCACAGAAGCTTTTTTTACTATAGACGTGGCGTGTAATAACTTCAGCTTCATCCAGCATTTTGCCGACGGGGTAGAGAGTGAAATTATTATCCTTGTCCAGTTCACCGCTTCGAAATACTAATGAGGAGATGTGGCCTTCGCCAGTTGCTCTAAAACTGATGATGACTCTTGTGACATCCTTTTCAAGATTGGCCTGATCAGGATGCTCAACTATTGACGGATTAAAGAATGCTGCTGATTCAATAGAGTATTCAGAAGTGAAATATGAGCCTATGAGGAGCTTTTTTTGCTCCGACAGTGATTCAAATTTGATATTACATTCTTTAATTTCATTCTGTACTTTAGTAAAATGTTTCTCAAATATCTTTGTAATATTCCTGTGGCGGTTTGCAAATTCTCTCAAGACCTGATTGAGAGGAGTACTTACAGCATCCTCTGTCATCGCTATGACTTTCCGGATGATTGATTCAGCACGTTCTTTGCCGGGCATGAAAAATCGGGCAATAACGCGTGAAGAGTCCGGATTAAACTGAATATCTTTTCTGGTTGCTGTAATCGGCATTTGATTTTCCTTAGCTTACTTACATATTTATAAGTCACAGTCATCTCATTTAACTGTAAAGTTATGCAATAATTGAACCAAAACCCACCTATTTTTATGGAAAAACACTCTGTTCTATTTTGTAGAGTGGATGTTTCGAGAGCGTTATTAAAAAAAAGGCGGCCTTTCCCCGGAAATGGCCGCCTTTTACAATCGATTGAATTGACGGCCTATTTTAGCAGCATGATTTTCCTTGTGATCAAACTGGATTTTGTAGACATTTGTATAATATATATGCCTGATGCTACGGGCATGCTCTGCTTATCCTGTGCATCCCATAGTACGGTATGGATACCCGGTCCGAAATCATGTTGCGTTACTGTTTTAATATGCCTGCCCCTGATATCAAATATTTTAATTGTAATGTTTTCCGCTGTCGGAAGTTCAAATGTGATATGCGTCACCGGATTGAAAGGATTCGGCCAGTTCTGATGCAGCCGGATCTTATCTGGTCTACCTCTATGGGGCTTCTCAACTCCAGTATCCTGACCTATCATAACCATGTAATCTTCTACTTCGCCGTCCAGAGAAATGCCGCTGCTGGAGTCAATGGGAAGTGTACTGAAACGGAATCTTAAGATAGCGGGACCATTGGCAGCATCCACAGGAATGGGAATGGGAACTTCCAGATATTCAACATTGGCTTCAGTTTTTTCAGCGTTACCCGGAAGAAGAGGATCGTTTGGAATTCCTTTTTGACCTTGATAGAAATCACCCCATATTCCCAGGTAACCATCTACTGATAGCTGTACCATGGCCATGACTGTGTCTCCTGCTGCCCAAGTGCCTTCAAAGCTCACCCCGTCTTCATCATTGATGTTGCCGTTATAGTCATCACCGCTGGCCAGTGAATCGGGCTGTCCGTCGGTATCTGCATCTATATTGTTTCCCAGATGAACGCCAGAGCGGATCAGATGTCTGGCACCATTTTGCTGGAGCAGTGTTCTGAAGGGCAGTGGGGCATCGCCATAGTCAAAGCGCAGTTCAGCCTCATCAATTTTCAGCAGATAATCTTCAGTCTCGCCGTCTACATACTCACCGGAACCGTCCCAGCCGTAGGCTTCTACAGGTGTCTTTGTAATGGTGCATCTCATCCATACAAAACCGGAATTGGGGCCAATTCGGAACGCGGGTGGATCAAAGGTTGAGAGGAGTCCGCCGCCGGTTCCTGATATTCGGAAGTTACCAAGAACCCGTTCCGGGATGGTCGTCTCTAGCATGGGATAGTCGACTATATCCTTCCAGTCTCCGTCCTGATTCCAGTCGATTAATATATTGACATAGGCCCCGGTCTCGCCGCCGATGATGCGTGTGAAAAGATCCAGGTTGCTGCCCCATTCCGCCAGGGCCCCTGCTCTGCCCAAAGTCTCAGGCAGTCCGGAACCATCATCATAGGCTGAGATAAATTCAAATCCTGGCCCTCCCAAGAGATTATGGGGGAAGAGGCCTCTGAGTCCGGCATCTCTTGTTTCCGAGATTGTACGTACATCATAAAATGATTCATCCGAATTATAGTTCAGAAGATAGAGTGGAGCCAGACCGCCATTTCCATCATACTCATAATCAACTTGGCCAAAATAGCGTTTTCCGCCGTGCCTATGCCTTATATAACCTGTAGCTGTACTGCCTGTCCAAGTTGGGAAGCTGCCGATGACGCCCGACGACGGATATGCCATTGCACCGTCGGGAGCATCACCGTAATCATAGAGGCCGTCATAGCTGATGCATATCAGATAGTCTTCGGTTTCTCCATCGGCAAAGTTACCAGAGCCGTCCCAGTCTTCAGCCACCGGGATATCTGAGAGAGTAAAACGCATCCATGCATGACCTGGTGTGTTGCCAATAATGAAATCCGGCGGGTCCAGATCGCTCAACTGCCCAATGCCGGCAGGGACATGGAAGTTTATCAGGACATGCTCATCAGCGCCGCTCCATTGGCCGTCCTGATTCCAGTCGATGAGCATGTTGGCATATCCACCTTCTGCGGCTGTCATGGTATACTGCACATCAATATCCGTGTCCCATTCGGCTGTCTGGCCGGCCTCACCCAGTGTGCCATTGCTGAAATTGTATACGCCATATGGCCAATATGTCAGAGTATCCGCCACAAATTTAAGAGAGTGAACAATTGGACGGATAAGTCCGATATCGTCAAAAATCCACGTGCCTGTACGGATCTCATTGAGCCGTTCATCAGCATCATACTGTAAGTCAAATGGTGGTGTGAGTCCTGCGTTACCATCTGCCTCATAGTCTATTTCATGGCCCAGATACATTTCACCGAGGGTGCCATGGCGCACGAAACCGGAAGATCCCGCATCCTTCAATGTGGGGAATTGCCCGATGACGTCCAGATGTGGATAGGCCATGGCTGCTTCAGGTGCGTCACCATATTCATAGGGCAGTTCCAGTCTGTCGAAGACCTCAATCATGTAATCTTCAACTTCTCCATCCGGGGCAATGCCCAGCACAGAATCGATAGGCTGCGTGCTGAAGCGGAAGCGAATTGGTGTTTTTCCGAATTCAGCATTATCGGGAACAATAATCTCAACTTCATTTGAACCCGGCTGCAGCTGAATACGGATGTTTTCATACTCGAAATCGGATTTGGGTATGATGGTTCCCTGGTTGCTGCCGGGTGGTTTGAAGTCAGACCAAATACTCAGATAACCCTGGGTTGAAGCACTTACAATCGCGGTGACCGTATCGCCGGCGACCCAGACGCCCTGAAAGACCACACCGTCGTCATCGTCAATATTATTGTCATAATCATCACCCATGGCCAGGGAGTCGGGCCGTCCATCCTCTTCTGCATCAACACCGCTGCCCAGATAGACTCCGGAGTTGAACATATGTCTGGCACCGTTCTGCTGAAGAGTTGTGGGGAATGGCAGAGGTGCGTCACCAAAGTCTAATGTAAATGTCATCTCCGAGACATGCAGCAGGTAGTCTTCGGTTTCACCATCACTGAATACACCGTACCAGCCGTTTACCGGCCTTTCGGAAATAATAAAACGCGCCCACACATAACCGGTGTGTGAACCTATGTCAAAATCAGGAAGATCATATTCAGAGAGCATGCCGTAAAATCCAGCATTTACATACGGGATATGGAAATTCTTTATCACCCACTCACTTGTATGCCAGAAGCCGTCTTGATCCCAGTCAATTACCAGAGAAAAATAACTGTCATTTCTCTGAGAATGGGGAAGCAAGTGCATGGCCATATCAAGGTTCACACCCCATGTGGCAATCTCATTTATGCCGCCAATTGAGCGATGCAGACTGCTTGTTCCGGCAGGGACATAGGGAACAACAAATTCTGATCCCGGAGATCCCTGTATCCTGTATGGCACAACCAGCCTCAAGCCTGCATCCCGTATCTCATCGATTATTAATTCATTATTGTAATTTTCATCTGCATCATAGATCCATGGCGTGTGATAGGCCAGGCCGGCATTGCCGCACCATTCGTAATCTACAGCATTGCCAAAATATTTATAACCGCCATGGTGATGCCAGATGGCTACGCCTACTCCGGCTTCGAGACCAAATGCTGTCTGGAATTCACCCATGACTCCGGAAGCCGGATAGGCCAGGGCACCCTGAGGTGCGTCGCCAAAATCAAAGAGACTGTCGTAATTGACTGCGATGAGATAGTCCTCGGTCTCTCCGTCGGAGAAGATGCCGGAACCATCCCAGTCACCGGCGATGGTAGAGTCGGTAATGGTCCAGCGCGTCCAGACATAACCTGTCACGTCATCAGGCATGACGAATTCAGGAGGATCCAGATCGCTTAATTTTCCTATTCCTGTTAAACCTTCGCCTTTTGGAATATGGAAATTTTGAATGATGTGTTCGGCTGTTGTATGCGATGTCAGGCCATCAAACCAATCATAGTTGCCACCCCAACTGCCGTCCTGATCCCAGTCGATAAGCACGTTGAGATAGGCGCCGGCATCACGGGTGACATGGTAGAGCAGGTCCAGTCGGTAGTCTCCCCAGGTCACTGTTTCACCGGCCTGGCCCAGTACGCCCCGTGAATCTCTCAGTACACTGTAGGGCCAGTAGAATTCAGATCCGGCTTCACCACGTATTGTATAATTACATGGATCTGTAAGCCCCAGGTCACGGTAGATCACGACATCGCCCCGTCTGTCATTTAAACCTTCATCCGTGTCCCAGGCATCACCGACAGGTGCTGCAGAACCTGCATTGCCGTCTATTTCATAATCCACACCGTAACCAAAATACATCTGACCCAAGGTGCCATGCCGGACAAATCCGGCCGGTCCGTCGTCCTTCAGAGTGGGGAAGCTGCCCAACACACCCTTATCGGGATAGGCCATGATGCCTTCCGGTGCATCTCCGTACTCTCCGGGGAAATTTAAACCATCATGTACAAAGATGCGATAATCTTCTACTTCACCATCAACGGCAATGCCGTCAGCGGAATCGATGGGCATGGTGCTGAAACGGAAGCGGAAATAAGCCGCACCTCTACCGGCATCAAGGGGAACAGCAATGGGTATCTTATATAATTCCAGTCCTTCAGTATTGGGGTCGGATTCGGCAGCGACGTCTTCCGGATCCACCGATCCTACTGGAATACAAAGCCCCTGATGATTGGCATAACACGCCCACACAAATATGTATCCTTTGACAGAAGCACTGACATAGGCTGTCACTGTGTCGCCCTGCACCCATGCGCCTTTAAAGGTAATACCATCGTCTTTATCGCCTGTGGCCAGGGAGTCTGAGAGGCCGTCTTCTTCTGCATCCACACCTAGTCCCAGATGTATACCGGGAACAATGATATGTCTGGCGCCGTTCTCCTGCAGTGATGTTTTAAAGGGATAGGGTGCATCACCGTAATCAAAGAGCATTTCGCCAATTCTGACTCTGTAGTCTTCTACTTCGCCCGCATAATTGCTATGACCTTCAGGGCCGGGAGCAGGATCGTGTGTATAGCGGAACCGGGCGTAGGTAGATCCGAGATGAACATCAGCAGGAATATTGGTGCCATAGGTATGTATGCCGTTTGATGCAGGAATACCATCAAGAATCTTCTCACCCTCGTCGTTGAAATCACCGTCATAGTTAAAGTCAATCCATGCGTGGACCAGCGGATTAAAGAGCCATGTCCTTCCCCAGGTTTCAATTTCAAACTCGGCAATCTCACCGGGAATGAGGTGCGGGAAGACCACGCCGTCCTCATCATCAAAGCCGTCATCGTCATCGCCTGAGGCATCGGCTGACGGTATCCCGTCGGATTCTGCATCAATCAATTCACCCATGATAAGGATATTTGTTTTTGGATGACTGGCCCCTACCGGGCTCAGTGTACCGTAGCTTTCAGGTGCATCACCGAAATCATTCATACTGGATGAAACAGTGATCTTTCTATCTTCAACTTCACCACAGCCGCCTTTTCCATAGGGAAAGAGAAAAGGATCTGTGCTGTATCTGAAACGCGCATATGTGCTGCCAAGCAATGCAGATTCCGGCACAGCCACCTCTATCGGCCTGACTATGGGGCCCGGTGTCGGTGTGTAATTGATTGCGTACTCACCGGCGTCGTTCCAGTCGCCATCCTGATTCCAGTCGAACCATCCATGAAGTGTACCGGTACCCTTCAAAAAGAAGAAAATAGATGATGTGTCTCCGGGAACCAGTGGCCGCCACAGGAATGAACCGCGTTCATCGTTATTATCATTTATATTATCACCGTCTGCATTAATATTTGGCTGTCCATTGCTTTCAAGATCAGGGGGAAGTGATGTATGGTCATAGTAGAAGCTGATCTGATTTATATCCCCAAGATAAATTGTATCAGATACCGTATGCCTGGCACCATCGTTTTCCAAAAGAGTGTGGTAATGATAGGTCTCATCATCAGGTGCGTCTCCATAATCATAGAAACGCAGATTCTCTATATAAATACGCATATCTTCTACTTCACCACCTGATACTTCTCCTTCGGCTGAGGGTATTGCATCGCCTGAATAGCGGAAACGGGTGTATGTATATCCTTCAACAGCATCGCTGGGCACAAAGATATCAAGTTCATTTGCTCCCTGGCCAATCTGAGTATCCAGGACTTCTTCACCTTCATCCTTCCAGTCACCGTCACGGTTCCAGTCGATCCATGCTTTGAGATTACCACCGGCGGAGGCTGTTACAATTACTGCTGAGGTGTCACCAGGCACCAGATCCTCAAGCCATTCCACACCGTCTTCGTCGTCTCTGCCGGCATTATCATCGCCTGTTGCCGTAGAATCGGGCTGACCATCAGATTCTTTGTCAATGTCGCTGCCAAGGTAATAGCCTAATTGAATAATGTGATAGGCCCCGTTGTCATTGAGCAGTGTAGGATATGGAGACGGTGCATCACCAAAATCGTATGTCAGGGGTTGTTGAATAGTGAGAATATAGTCTTCAACTTCACCGTCTGAAGCGGATCCTTTATAACTGAGTCCACCCTGCATTGAAAATCGGAAACGGGCAAATGTGTCGCCCGATTGTGCTCCGGCAGGAACAGAATAACTCAGGTTATTGTTACCGCCTGAGAGTGCACGATTATTAAAGATCTGTTCACCTGCGTCACCCCAGTCGCCGTCTCTGTTGAAATCGATCCAGGCGTTTAAATAGCCCTGAACGGATGCTGTAACCGTGACATAGGCGGTACTCCCAATGACCAGGGAGGATGTGAAATTGACGCCGTCCTCATCGTCCGTTCCATCATTGTCATCGCCTTTGGCCTGGGTGTCTGGCTGTCCATCCTGCTCGGCATCTATTTTACTGCCAAGATAGACGCCCTGGGTGATTAGATGATAGGCGCCGTTGTTGTTTAAAATTGTCGGATAAGGGGATGGCGCGTCACCGAAATCGTAAGTCTGTGCATATAAGCCTGCTCCTGTCAGACTGAAGACAAGAATGAGCAGCAGAATCGATTTTTTTTGAAGTCCTGCACGGTTAATCTTCATCTCTCCCTCCAAAGAATTTATCTGATGAGGATCATCTTCTTAACATCAGTATAGTCACTTGTTCCCTGTCCGTTTGCTATTGACATCTGATATAAATAGACGCCGGATGAGACCGATCTATCCATGGCATCAGTGCCGTTCCATGATACTCGATGAGATCCCGGTGATAGAGTATTGATAAAGTAGTTCTTCATCACCTTCCCCATGAGATTACAGATTGAGATTTTAACGTCGGATGTTTGTGTTAGCTGAAAAGTAATAGTAGTTTCAGGGTTGAAGGGATTGGGGTAATTCTGCTGGAGGCTGAAGGCTACAGGTGTTCCCTTAAACTGACTAACGGATGTCGTCTCTTGAATCTCAAAGACATGTACAATTGATTTTTCCTCATCTGCCTGTACCATGCGTTCAAGAATATAGAGTAATTGGTTCTGCCTGTCAAAGCTGCATGCTCCCAGGCTTTGACGTTTTTGCCTCCAGTAGTCATAGCCGGGTTCATAGAGATACTCGGTTATATCCAGTGCTGCATATGGTTGAGGTGTATAAGACTCTATCTCTCCCTTAGCTGCTTTACCCAGGTCTTCAGGATCATAAAAGATGATTTGAGCATGAATACTGTCAGCCCAGAATCCACGTTCATCATGGGGTGGGTCAGGTATTGAAGGATAGGGGCCCCCATAAGGCCACACAACGCCATTGCTGAAGCCATACCAGCTTTGACCCATTGCCTTGGTTCCGGCAAAGATGACGGCCGATGCAGATCCGGAAGTCAACCATTCGCCGCCTGTCCACTGGTCGGCTTCCTTAAAATTAAAATACTTGTGAGCATCATCTGTTATTATCTCCGGTATTCCATGATCATCTTCACCGTAGAGTAGTAATCGTGTGATACTGCTTAGTTGCGATTGGGCTAAGGGCGGATTGCCATCCAGCCATGGCGCACATGCGTACAGGGCCGGGCCCAGACCGCTCCATACACCTTCACGAAACCGTCCGCTGGCCAGAATTTGTCCCGGAGCGTACTCATCAGCCCATGCTTTTGGGATTTCAAACAGAATATCATTGGATGTATAATTGTTATACATTGCAAAAAACCATGGGCCTGCTGGCGTTGGGTTTGAAAGATCCAGACCAGACCAGCCATGTGATGCTTCTTTATATTGAATGTGCTGTCCCCTGCAAAAATAGAGATGCCCTTCTGTCTGTCCGGATTGCGCAGACAGATATGCCAGACCGGCGACAGGTATCTCCATCTCTCCGAACATTCCACCGGTAATATCGGCAAAGGGTTGAAGTGTAGAGGCCGTATTGAGGTCAGCAAGGTTTTTGTCAGCAGAAATTATTGGTATTGGAATGGAGATTTCAGAGACCATCAGATGGTGATCATGGCCTACTGCATAGAGCGAACCGGGAAAACCGTCTTGCGGACCCGATACATCCCCTTGCGGAAAGACTGTTATGCCCTGACCGCTGTACATCCAGTTTGAACCACCGGATTCACCGGGTAGTCTGAAGGCTCCAAGGTATTGGAAGTCGGCTGGCTGTAGCCGTTGAGCAGTAACAGAAACGGACTGGAGAATCATAAGAATCCCCATTACTAAATAATAGCGTGAAATTCTCATAAAGATCTCCTATCGGGAAATTAAATAAAATCCAAATTTTGATCTCAAGATATATTGCCGGGTGTTAATACAACTATACTGAAATTTTATTGACGTTTTTTGAAGTCATTGATTAGTCCGTTGGTTGATCCGTCATGTCCTGTAACATCATTAGCACTTTCAAGTTCAGGAATAATTGCGGCAGCCAGTTGTTTTCCAAGCTCCACACCCCATTGATCAAAACTGTATATATTCCAGATTACGCCCTGAACAAATATTTTGTGTTCATAAAGGGCAATGAGCCGGCCAAGTGTCCGGGGAGTCAATTTATCAAATAATAGTGTACTGGACGGCCTGTTGCCTTCAAAGGTTTTAAAGGGCAGGAGTCGATGGATTTCATCAAAATCCATACCGGCAGCTTCCAGTTCCAATCTGGCCTCATCATTGGTCTTGCCTTTCATTAGAGCTTCACTCTGGGCCAGTCCATTGGCTGCCAGTTTTATGTGATGATCACCCATGTCATAGTGGGAGTTGGCCGGTATGAGAAAATCTACAGGTATAAGTTTTGTGCCTTGATGGATGAGTTGATAGAAAGCATGCTGGCCGTTGGTACCGGGCTCACCCCAGATAACGGGTCCGGTCTGCCAGCCTACAGGCCAACCGTCACGGTCAACAGATTTTCCATTGGATTCCATATCTCCCTGCTGCAAATAAGCTGCAAAACGGTGCATAGATTGATCATAAGGCAGTATTGCATGAGATTCGGCATCCAGGAAGTTATTGTAAAGAATGCCGATAAGTGCCATTATTACCGGAAGGTTCTCTTCCAGAGCTGCTGTTTTGAAGTGCATGTCCATGCTGTGTGCGCCTTCAAGAAGCTCCTCAAAGAGTTCAAAACCTACGGCACAGGCAATTGGCAGGCCAATGCCTGACCACAGAGAATAGCGTCCTCCTACCCAATCCCAGAATTCAAACATATTCTCAGGATTTATACCAAAATCCCTGACAGCGTCTTCGTTGGTTGAAAGAGCTGCAAAGTGTTTGGCAATGGCAGCTTCATCACCGCTGGCTTCGACAAGCCATTTTCTGGCAGAATAGGCATTGGTCATTGTCTCCATGGTTGTAAAAGTCTTGGATGCAATGAGAAATAACGTTGTTTCAGGACTGCATTGTTTCAATGTTTCTGCCAGATGTGCACCATCAATATTAGAGACAAAGTGGAGTTTGATGTGGGGGATATGATAGGGTTTCAAGGCTTCTGTGACCATGTGCGGACCAAGGTCTGAACCTCCTATGCCGATATTTACGATATCCTTGATGGCATTGCCTTTATAACCTTTCCATGTGCCACTTATAATGTCGCCTGAGAAACTCCGCATTTTGTCCAATACGGAATTGATTCCGGGCATAATATCTTTGCCGTCTACTAAAACAGGAGTATTACTCCGATTGCGCAGGGCTGTATGAAGTACAGCGCGTTCCTCGGTAGCATTGATCTTTTCACCTGAGAACATGGCGTCACGAGCGGCTTCAACCCTTGTCTCACGAGCCAGATCAAAAAGTATTGCCAGTGTATCCTGAGTCATACGATGTTTGGAATAATCAAGGAGTATGTCTTCAAATTGAGTTGAAAATTCTTTAAAACGTTGGGGGTCTTCTTCAAAAAGATTGCGAATTTGAAGAGGCTGTATCTCTTCAATATGTTCGTCCAGTCTATTCCAGGCCCTGGTTTCTATGGGGTCAACGGCTGGAAACATAGGAGATCTCCTCTAAATATAAAAAAATTATTATTTGATGGTTTCTGGAATAATTTATAGAAAGTATTGAAGGATTTCAAGTTGTTTTAATATTTTTGTGTGAGATTGATTTTTATTTTTCGCACAAAGGATATGGAATTTCTTGGGAGCTGTTAAGAGAGCAGGAGCATTGCCTACGAAAAAGAGCGGAATAAACAAAAAAGAACACTTGCACAGATCACGAAGACCACGGAGCCGCCCAGCCCGGCCAGGGGATAGGGACTTCTTCGGGGAGCTGTTAAGAGAGCGGGAGCATTGCCTACGGAAAAGAGCGAAAAAAACGAAAAAAGAGCACTCGCACAGAGATCACGAAGACCACGAAGCCACCCAGCCCTGCCTGAAAGATATTGATGAATGCTGGTGGAGCCTTGATGAGACTGCCGCTGTTGCCTGCACAAATGCCTCCCCGGCAGAGACAACGTTAAGTCCGTATGTGTCATTGCGAGGCGTTCTGTGCCGTGGCAATCTCCTTACGCTATACTTGCGAAACCTATAGTTCCCGCTGATATTTGATGAGGCTGTTGCGATTCATATCCGGATGTTTTATGGATAAATAAAACTACATCAACATGCTGTGTTCATCTGTGAAGATCTGCTCCGCAGATGATACGGATTATCGCAGAATAGATTACTCCGGCAATATCACTTCGTGGTTTCTATGTCGACTCATGTTAACCGAGTCAAATAATACCCATTCGATTCGATATAGAGTTGTAAAAACAATAAAATTACTTTTATGAAGCTATTGGATAAAATTGAAGCCCCACCAAAATAAATAGACGGGGCTTCTCACCATAGGGTTGGTGTTGAGGATTATGTGGTTAGAAATATCGTTCTACTTCCCAGGGTGTAACTTCATTTAGAAAAGCCTTCCATTCCTGCCGTTTGGCTTGAATTAAATGATCAGTCAAATCATAGCCTAACATCTCACGCAGCACATAATCTTCTTCAAGTTCATCAACTGCTTCCTTGATACTGAGAGGCAGGGTTATAATATTTTTTTCAATCCGCTTTTCATCACTGAATCCATATACATTTTCTTCCAGAGCTTCCGGTGGAACGAGCTTCTTTTGAATCCCATCCAATCCGGCTGCAAGCATTGCTGCAAATGCCAGGTATGGATTTGCAGAGGGATCAGGATTGCGCAGTTCAAGCCTTGTACCTTCTTTCACCTTGGACGGTGCAACTGAAGGAATCCGAATTAGAGCCGAACGATTGACCCGCCCCCAGCATACGTAGACAGGTGCCTCAAAACCCGGAACAAGACGTTTATATGAATTAACTGTAGGATCGACAATAGCAGCCAGACTTCTGGCATGAACTATTTGCCCGGCAAGGAAATTATATGCTATAGGTGAAAGATTATACTCGTCCCCCGCATCATAAAAGAGATTATTACCGGCAGTATCACTCAAACTCTGATGCACATGCATACCACTTCCATTTACACCCGTTATCGGCTTTGGCATGAACGTGACCTTGAATCCCGATTGCTGCGACCTGACTCTGAGTACATGTTTGAGAGTAACTACACCATCGGCTATTTTTACAGCTTCATCATAGTGCAGATCTGTTTCATGTTGCCCTGCTGCGACCTCATGATGGTAACTCTCACATGGATAACCCAGCTCACTCATATCCTTCATCGCCTGTTGACAAATATCTACAGCCCTGCTCTCTACTCCCAAATCAAAGTACCCCTTGTGATCATGGGGTTTCAACTCCGGAAGATCATCACGATCTACAAGAAAAAATTCCATTTCAGGACCAACTTTAAAGAAAAATCCCATATCAGATGCTTTTTTCATCATTCGTTTAAGCACACCACGCGGATCACCTGCAAAAGGTTCACCATTTGTCATATAGACATCACATATTAACTGGGCAACCTTGTTATTTCCATCTGACCACGGGAGTACAGCAAAAGTAGAAGGATCTGGCTTTAACATCATATCCGATTCACAGATACGCGCAAAACCTTCTATCGAAGAGCCATCAAACCAGACTCCGTCTTCAAGCGCATCTTCTACTGAAAATGATTGAATTGTTACTTTTTTAGTATTACCGGTAATATCGGTAAATAAAAGATAGATGAACGAAATGTTTTCATCCTTGATCCGTTTTAAAACTGCTTCCTTATCCATAATCTCCTCAATCAATACAATAATTCTATGTATTAAAACCCAAATCTTAATTTACATTATGACTAAGCAAACGACATACCAAAGATTTAAAAAACCCACTTACCATAAAAAAGATGTAATACTCTAATTATTAAGTAGTTAACCCAATTATGCCATACAAGCAAATCAATAGCAGAGAAAAGCGATGGCACCTGAATCATACAAAAATGTTATACAGAGAAAATAATCTGACAAAATTGTAAGTAATTAAATTAAAATCTTTATATATTGACCAACACTATCTTAGCCATTGCATTCTTTCAAACATTTTTGTAGGTTAAAAGGAATAATACAACATTTTTGTACGATTGGACAATGTTCATGGATCTCTTTAAAATTTTTTCTGATTTTTTTTATAATTCTAAAATGACAGCTGACGCAGAATCAAGAGCTTCGCATGCCTTAAGAACTATTTTAACAGGCAGTGCTGCTCTTTCAGGGGCTATTTGGCGATTCTCATATGACGGTGAACAACCACTGTGCCTCTCTGTTCAGCATAGACATGAAGAGCCTGAAAGACCAGGCCAGACACATATTCCACAAAAATTATTACTACCTGAGAATGCACAGGCAGGCCGGTTCTTTGCAATAAATCATCCTGATGCTAAATCATTGTTGCCCGGATCTACGCGCATGTTACAAATCTATGGACTGCCACTGGGCTCTGAACAACCTGCAATAAGATTTCTGATTCTGGGATTTGAAAAGGTATCTCCTGATTGGTCAGCGGCAAATGCATGTATTATTGCATCTGTACTGGGGCTATGGCTTGCTGATGCTAGGCACTCTGAAGATGCATGGCAACGGCTATTAATTGAAAATGCAAATTTAAGGGGCAGAATCAGCGCGGAGTATGGATTCCCGAAACTCATAGGAAACAGCCATGCAATGCGATCTGTCTATGAACAGGTTGCCCAGGTTGCACCGGTTGAAACCACTATTCTGATAAGGGGCGAATCAGGGACAGGTAAAGAATTAATTGCAGAGGCCATTCATGGGCAGTCAACAAGATTAGATCGGCCCTTTATACGCGTTAACTGTGCCGCTATACCGGAAACATTAATTGAATCAGAATTCTTTGGTCATGAACGTGGTGCTTTTACAGGTGCTATATCACGGAAGAAAGGCCGTTTTGAGATGGCGGACGGCGGAACACTATTTCTTGATGAAATTGGTGAATTGACAACTGCAACTCAAGCAAAACTACTACGCGTACTACAGGAACAGACTTTTGAACGTGTCGGTGGAACTGAGCCAATACGTGTAAATGTGCGCATCGTCACTGCTACAAATGCGGATCTGGAAGCTATGATATCTGAAGGCAGTTTCCGTGAAGACCTATACTACCGCCTTAATGTCTTTTCAATTTATCTCCCGGCCCTGAGGGAACGAAAAACAGATATTCTTCTCCTGGCAGATCACTTTCTTTTTAAATATGCACGTAAACACAGCAAGATCGTTCAACGTATTTCCACACCTGCCATTGATGCTTTAATGCGCTATCACTGGCCGGGCAATGTCAGGGAACTGGAAAATGTAATAGAACGCTCTGTACTGGTCTGTCAGGATCAGGTAATTCATGGATATCACCTTCCACCTACGCTTCAAACGGCAGAGACAAGCAATACATTGACACAATTATCATTCACTGAATCTGTTTCATTGCATGAGAAAGAATTGATAATTGAGGCACTAAAGGCTACAAGAGGCAACAGAGCACGAGCGGCCAGATTGCTTCAGGTTACTGAGAGAATAATCAGTTATAAAATTCGTAATTTAGGGATTGATGTTGATCGATACAGGGTCTGAATGAGGTTGTTGTTGAGTTACACAGTGTATCATGCCGCCATTTTCATATAAATTCCTTACATCTATTCCAACCACTGTTCTTGTAGGATAAAGTGTTTGAATTATTATATTTGCTGCGACATCATTTGGGTCATTATAATTTGGGACTAAAACCTTACTATTAGAAATGTAATAATTGACATAAGAACCTTTGTAACCCAGGCTCGTACCATTAGTTGTTGTAACATTGTTCCGGGTTAATGGCACTTTAAGAAAAGTGTACGCTGTTCCGCTTTTGTCTCTAGCTGCATAAAGTGTTTCTATGTCAGATTGTTTCACATCATAATACAACAAATCATTTTGTTCCATTGTCACGATTGTATTTGCATTTCCAAACCTTGCAAATCCGTCAATATGCTGGTCGGTTATTTCAAGTCCTGCCTGTCCGTCAAGCCAAATGAAATTTGTCACTCCCAGATATTGTTTAAAGATTTTTTCTGCCTGTGCCTGTGTCATCCCCGGGTTTCTGTTGTTGTTCAGAATTGAACTTTTGCAGGCCATAAGTGTTCCATGTCCGTCTGTTTCCACACTTCCGCCTTCATTAATCATTATGGAATTTATATCAATAATTGTTTTTCCCTGGTCAGTAGCAATTTTTGACGGAACAGCGTCACAATTGGCATAATCGGCTTTGTTCCCCCAGCCATTAAAGCCCCAGTCCTGAATGACCAGATTTCCATTTTTATCTCTGGAAAAAATAGGTCCGTTGTCTCTTACCCAGACATCATCTGTTTTGTAAATTTTAAAATCTATGTTCGCCATAGAAACGCTTTGAGCGTTTAATAATGCTATAATTCTGTCTTTTTCTGTCTGATTGTAAGCAATCAGATGAACCGTTTCACTTGTTACCAATTCTTTGGTCATGGTAACCCAGGTAGCATCCAAACTGTTTCGATAAGCCATTCCGTATTGATAATGGTGTGGCCATTGAAGCCAAGTTCCTTCATGAAGTTCACTTTCTTCGGGCATTGTAAATGAAGGTATCTCATTGCTAACATCACCGTTATCGTCATCGACACTAACACTGCAAGCTGCTAAAAAAATACTCACAAAGAATACACTACACACAGCTAATGATAAAAAATTTCTTTTTACTTCCATTGTTATTTTCATCCTGATAGCCTTCGATATTTATCGTGGGTCATTATGGGGAGGGATATTCATCCCGGGGGGGCGGACGTGGATCATATCCTCCTATAATGTTGAATAACTGCTAATATCGAA
>JAGLOF010000068.1 GCA_023139105.1 bacterium | reverse complement strand
GTTTCGGAACACGGTGTTGTCTCAGGAGAAGGTTGGTATGATGAGGGAACAACAGGTGTTGATTTTGGAGTAAGTGAGCAGACTGTATCAGGTGGTACGGGAATACAATATGATTTCCGGGGATGGACAGGAAACGGCACAATTTCATATTCCGGCAATTCACTTTCAAGTACAGTTACTATGAATAGCCCTATTAGAGAAGAAGTTAATTGGAAGACCCAATACTTTTTAACAACGACTGAAAACCCAGCAGCTTATGGTGATATTGCCCCTGCACCCCCGGGAGCATGGTATGATAAAAATACTACACAGTCAGTCACTGCTTTATCTGGTACAGGCTATCAATGGTCGAGTTGGGGTGGAGATCTGGCCTCTGCGCCTAATAATCCTACAACAATAATGATGAATGAACCCAAGAGTGTTGAGGCAAATTTTGAAATTGAAGTAAGTATTACTATACAATCAAATCCCGTTGGAAGAAAATTCTCTGTCGATGGTATAGAGTATACCGACACCCATGTTTTTAACTGGATTGTTGGTCGTGAGCATAGTTTGCTGGGTGCGTACATGCAAAATGATGGTGAAGCAACTCGTTATATCTTTGATAGTTGGAGCGATGAAGGAGAGCGGGCTCATCAATATGTAGTTCCAAGCGATTATGCCGAAGTTGTAATTAATTATCAAAAACAATATAAATTAACTCTAGTGACCGAACGTGGTAATATAATTAGCAATAGTCTTAATGGTTATTACAACCATGGTGATGCGGCTACTTTTGCAATTAATTCACTTCTGATACAGGAAGGAAATACTACTCGATATGCCTTTGATGGTTGGCTGGGCAGCGGTGGTACTTATGCATATTCAGGTACGGACAGTTCACATACAATTCCCATGAATCATCCAGTCACTGAGACGGTATCCTGGCAAAAACAGTATTATTTAGATGTTGAGTCAGAGCATGGTACTGTTTCTGGAGAAGGTTGGTATAATGAGGGGCAGAGTGATGTTGCTTTTGGAATAAATGTGCAGACTGTACCCGGCGGAACAGGCATACAGTATGATTTTCGTGGATGGACAGGTGCTGGTACAATTTCATATTCTGGCACTGCCTTATCTGGTACAGTAACGATGCTTAATCCCATTTCGGAAGTGGCAGATTGGCAGACTCAATACTACTTAAGCACCAGTGAAAATCCCGATGTTGGTGGTGATATCACACCTGCACCACCGGGAAAATGGTATGATAAGGATGAGAGTGCAGATATATCAGCAGTGGTAAATTCCGGAGATACGTGGCATGGGTTTACAGGCAGCGATAATTTAATTACTATGGATAATCCTATATCGATTAACATGGATGGCCCAAAAAATGTTACGGCTAATTTCATGGATTTTATCCAGGTTGTTATTACATCTGACCATATTGGTGCCCGGTTTAAGGTGCGTGAAGATGGTGAAGCGGATGAGGTTGAATATACGACACCTCATACTTTTTCATGGGAAGAAGGTACAACTTATATAATTAGCGTAGATGCTGAAAATATAATTGACGGCAGTACAGAACACACATTTGTTAAATGGGATGGAAATGAGTCCCGTGAACATGAATTTATAGTCCCTTCAACTAATATGGCAAAAACGTTCAATGTTACTGCCAGATATCTATTAACAATTAATTCTGAATATGGTGTTCCAGTTGGAGCTGGTTTCCAGAGTGAAGGTACAAATGCTCAGTTTTCTATTGATGCAATTGTGACAAATACTGAAGATAATAGTCGTGATAGTTTAATAACATGGAGTGGCGATTTTACAGGAACCGCTAATCCAGGCAGTATATTCATTAATGGCCCAAAAGAAATTACAGCTAACTGGCAGCGGCAGTATAAATTAACAATAGAGACTCAGCAAGAAGGTGCTAATCCACAGGGTAGTGGTTGGTACAATGAAGGAGCTACGGCTGATTTTAGTGTAACTAGCCCAATTGAATACTCGGGAGGTACTGAGCGGCGTCAATTAACAGGATGGACAGGAGAAGGTAATGGCTCCTATACAACTGGTAATGATCTGGTTGTAATATCACATTCTGTTGTCATGAACAATCCAATCATTGAACATGCTCCATATCATACACGATATCCGCTTAATACAACAGTAGCTCCGTTACAAGCGGGGACAATAACCGCAGATCCAACTGGTGGGTGGTATGTTGCAGGAGAAGATGTTGTTGTTAATGCTCTTGCCAAAGAGGGATATAAGTGGTCAGAGTGGACAGGAGATATTACTTCTAACAGTAGTACTACCATGGTTCATATGGACGGGGCAAAAGATATTACAGCAAATTTTTTAGATTTTTTTCAGATCGTAATAACATCTGATCATGAGGGTATTATATTTGAAGTGGATGATGTTGAATATACAACACCTCATACTTTTTCCTGGGAAATGGGAGCAATACACAGTATTAAAGTTAGTCAGGTACAAAGCATAGATGACAATGCTGAATATACATTCGTAAAATGGGATGACAATGAGCCCCGTGAACATGAATTTATAGTTCCTTCAGCTGATGTAACAAAGACATTTAATGTTACGGCAAGATACTTATTAAAGATTAACTCTGAAAAAGGTAGTCCTGTTGGAGCCGGTTTTTACAGTGAGGATATAACAGCTCAGTTTTCTGTTGAATCAAGCATCACTAATGCTCAAGGTGATATGAGAGATAATTTTATAGGTTGGAGCGGTGATTTTACAGCAGTGACAACGACCGGTTCCCTGGCAATGAATGGCCCTAAAGAAATTACAGCCAGTTGGCAGCGGCAATTTAGGTTGACTTTGGTTACACCGCATCAGCAGGCCAATCCTCAGGGTGGTGGTTGGTATGATGAAGGCACAAAAGCTGATTTCAGTGTAATAACTCCTTATGAATATGGCGAGGATCTTCGTAATCAATTAATCGGCTGGGTAGGTGTGGGTGACGGCTCCTATTCGACAGGTGATGATCCTGTTGTTGCAGATACTTCTGTAATAATGAATAGTGGAATCAGACAGCAGGCATTATGGAAGACACAGTATGCGCTTAATATTACAAAATCTCCGGCAGTGGGCGGTATAGTAACTACAGATCCTTCAGGCAGATGGCATGATTTTGGAACAGATGTTACTATCACGGCTGCTGCAAATGAAGGATACAGGTGGCATCAGTGGACAGGGAATATTTCTTCAAATGCCAGTACAACAATAATTGGTATTAATAGCGTTCGAAATGTTACTGCAAATTTTGAACAAATATTGGCTGCTACTATTAATACATCACCGTCAGATCGCAAATACGTTGTGGATGGCAGTGAATACAGTGGACACAATATGTTCGGGTGGGTTGAGGGTGAAACACACAGCCTCTCGGCCCTTACGCCTCAGTTAGATGATGAAGATGAATTGACACGCTACTTATTTGGCAGCTGGAGTCATGGCGTAGCTCAGACACATAACTATCTGGTTCCGGCTAATGCTCCTTCACTGACGGCCTATTTTAGTAAGCAATATCGCCTTGAAGTGGAATCAGATCATGGCAGTCCCTTTGGTGAGGGCTGGGATAATGTTGGCGTTTCACGGCAATTTGGAATCACAGTTTCTACTGTGGAAGTCAGCTCAAGAGAGAAGTTTGAGTTTCAGGGTTGGACTACTAATAGCCAGGATGGATACAGTGGTACAGATTTAAATAAAATACTTACAATGAATGAGGGTATCAGGCAGATTGCACGTTGGGACACTATGTACAGCCTTATCTATTCAGTTTCTCCGTCATTAAAAGGTAGTATAGCTGCAACAAAAAATAAAGCCTGGTTCAAAAGAGGAGAATCCGTAACTCTCACAGCCACTCCAATTGATCCTGAGACCACACCTTATTTATTCACAGGCTGGACAGGTGATACTATCTCAACAGAAGAAGTATTAACACTTGATATGAATAAACCCTATACTGTTGTTGCTAATTATAGATTGCTCAAACACGCAGTAACAAGAACAGCATTATTCCGGGATCCCAAAGGTGTTGTGCATCAGGATTCGGGAGGTGTAATCTTAGCTACACCTGATGCAACCGAATTTGAACACCGCTCAAAAGTTGTATTTAAGGCTCAGCCACGAACAGGAACAAAATTTATTGAATGGGGAGGAGACCTTTCCGGAACGGATATTGAACAGAGTTTCAATATTCTGGAGGATAAAACCTTTACTGCAACTTTTGTATTTGATGACAGGCAGGAACCGTATATATCGGATAACTATCCATTAAACGGAGCTTCTGATGTGCCTGTTAATACCGGTGTACAATTTATAGTCAAGGATGATATTTATGGTGTAGATCTTTCTACGCTTAATGTATCTGTCGCAGGAAGGTCAATTATTGCAAATGGAACGGCTATCAGTGCTGAGGTTACAATAAGGACACTCAAGCAGGGTTATCAAATACTCTATACACCTGTTGTCTCTTTTACACCATCGACTACTGTAAGTATAGCTGCAAGTTGCCGTGACTTGGCTGATCCTGTTAATTCTTTTAGTGGAACTTATTCTTTCTCTACCGGCGCCAGTATCATATCGGAAAAACAGGAATCGTCTATTCCTCCGACAGGAGGAACGTTGAATCTGCCGCCAGGAGTAATACTAACTATTCCAGCCGGAGCAATTTCCGACACTACGCAGATTATTGTAGGCAGGGTTGATAATGCGCCTGCTGTACCCGATTCATTGAAAAAGAACTTGCTGGGCCATACATACTATTTTGGCCCGGATGGATTACAATTTAATCTACCTGTTACTATTCGCATCCCCTTTGATGTTGCAGATTTAGCACGGTTGGGAATAAAGAGTGCTGCTGCGCTAAGAGTATATTGTTACACAACTCTAGTCAGAATATGGGAGGATGTAGGCGATATTGTTGTGGATATGCAGAACGGCCATGTCACTTTTACTATCAGCCATTTCAGTTATTTCCAGATCAGTGCCACCACACCTGAAATAGTTCCGGGCGAGATAATAAATTATCCAAATCCGTTTCCTGCTCCTGGTGCAAGCACAACGACAATAAAATATATGCTGGATCATGACACTGAAGCATCATTGAAAATTTATGATGTCAGCAGCAGACTTGTGAAGATATTGGTTCAGGAAGGTACTGCTGTAATTGCAGATACCGAATATAACGTAGAGTGGGATGGTCGGAACGGTCAGGATGACGATGTTTCAAATAATGTCTATTTTGGCGTACTCAAAACCAGCTCCGGTAAAACTTATATACGAAAGATTGTGCTTCTCAGATAATAAGAAGGTAAATAAACATGAAGCTGATTTTAAAACGAAATACCTTAATATACTGCCTTCTCATCCTGTGTGTTTTTTCAGGAAGTATTGTGTTGGCACAATCAGAAGACGGTGGCCAGGCCGGTGCATTTCTCAGAAACGGTGTGAGCTCCAGGGCTTTATCGATGGGTGGTGCCTTTACCGCTCTGGCAGATGATCCAAGTGCAGGTTATTGGAATCCAGCCGGTTTGGGACTTTTACAATTCCCGGAATTAATTGGAACCTATTCTATTCTATCATTGGATCGGAAGTACAATTATTTCTCTTTTGCCATGCCTGTTAAAAATTATGGCAGCATTGGTATAAGTTGGATAAACTTGGGTGTTGGAGGTATTGAGGGTAGAGATATTCTTGGTAGTATTACAAATACCTTGAGCAATTCCGAGAGTGCCTATTATTTTTCATATGGTTATCAATTGGAATCAGAATTGAGTGTGGGATTCAGCTTTAAATACCTACAGCATACTCTTGCAGGTTTTCAATCAACAGGATATGGTATGGATTTTGGACTGCTCTACACACTCTCTCCGCAATTAAGATTAGGTGCCACGGTCCAGGATATTTCTTCCAATATTAATTGGAATACGCCAAATAAAACGCAGGAGAAATTTCCAAGAACAATAAAAGCCGGTTTGTGTTACAGTCCATTCAAGAATAATACCAGATTTACATTGGATTATGCAATCATTCAGAATATGGGTGGGCATGTTATGGCAGGTATGGAGATGGAACTATTTTCAAATATTGGTGTGCGTGCCGGTTATGATGGGAATCGTTTTGTCGGTGGTGGATATTTTTATGCGCCGATTAATTCATTCGTTTTTGAAGTAGACTACAGTATCGGTAAAGATATAATTGATATGTCTTATGCACATAAAGTTTCCGTAAGATTTAAATTTTCAAATGACAGACCAATTACCAGGGCAAGAAAGCCTGTGCTACATCGCCGTATCAACGGTCAGCTTGAACTGCTTTCATCGGATTTTGATGCCAGAATTGTCAAGGTTAGCGGTGAACATCCGAGTTATGCCTTAATAAATCTCGGATTAGGAAGTGGAACATCAATTGGTAAGAAGTATCAGGTTTATCGAAATATCAGTAGTGCCGGAAAAGACGGTACTATTGTCATTCATGTAGGTGTTGTTGAAGTTGTTAAAATAGAAACGAAGATGTCGGCGATTCGTATTGTCTCGTTCTCCAATGCCTATCTGTTGAAAATCGGTGATTTTCTGTTTGAAGAAAAAATTGATTTGTAAATATATGGATTAATCGTTTTTATTTAGTTTTTTTGTCAGATCTTACAATTTGCCACATTGGATAATCTCAGTGTGGCTTTTTGTTTTTAAAATTTCGGCTCTATATCAAATCGAACGGGTATTTTTTGACTTGATTAACATAGGTCAACATAGGAAGTATGAAGTTTTATTGCCGGGGTAATCTATTCTGCGAGAATCTGCTTCATCTGCGGAATAGTTTTTATAGAGTTATAAATCCGCAGATAACGCAGATGGACGCAGATGAACACAGCATGTTGATGTGATGTTATTAATTTATAAAATATCCGGAAGTGCCAATGTTTTTTTACTCTAGGAGACGCATTGCAGTCTCATCAAGCATCAGCATGAACTGTCAATCAACGATACAGCGTAAGGGGATTGCCGCGGCACAGAACGCCTCGCAATGACACATTCAAACTTAACGCCGTCACTGTGAGGGAGCCTTCTTTTCAGGCGACCGCGGCAGTCTCATCAAGATACCTACCAGAATTCGTCAATATCTTTTGAAGCGGGAAGGGCGGCTTCGTGGTTTTTGTGAGCTATGTGCGAGTGCTATTTTCTTAACTTTAAAAAGAGCAGGACAGGATCAGAGGATTGACAGAATGATTAACGTGTATCAAACTATCCCAGCAATGTATACACCAGTAAATAACCAGTCAGTGTTATGAGAATAATGCCGGTAAAGTTAAGCCATACTCCTGCACGGATCATATGAGAGGTTTGTAATTTGCCTGAACCAAAAACAATGGCATTGGGTGGTGTTGCTACAGGCAGCATGAATGCGCAACTGGCTGCAAGTGCAGCTGGAATAGTTAGAGCCAGGGGATGCATGCCTAAACCTTTTGCCGTTGCATAGAGAATAGGTACAAATGTGACAGTTGATGCAGTATTGCTGGTTAGTTCGGTTAAAAAAATCATCATAGAGGTCACTATGGCTATAATTAGTATAGCCGGTATACTATTTAAGCCGCCAACTTTGGAACCAAGAAAGGCAGAAACACCATTTGCCTCAAGTGCTGATGCAAGAGTCAATCCTCCTCCAAAAAGCAATAATACTCCCCAGGGAATTTTTACTGCTGAGGACCAATCCATGGTATATATTCTTTGTTTTTTCTTAACAGGGATGATAAAGAGCATCAAGGCACCGGCAATTGCTATACCTGAATCGGTGAGGCCGTTGAATGGAAGCGTGCCGAAAAATGAAATCTGATTAATAAATGGTCTGAATATCCATGAAATGGCTACTGCTACAAATATGATTAATGTGTTTTTTTCACCTTTGGACATATTGCCCAAATCCTTATAAGCATTCTGGAAATGAGAATTGCCGGAGGCAGCAGGCAGTGTATTACACTTAAATAGAACTCTTGTCAATAATATCCATACTATCGGAAGAAAAATAACCACCAAAGGAATGCTGATGCTCATCCATCGGATGAAACTGATCTCCAGATTAGCATGTTCCCTCAGAAATGTTGCCAGAAAAAGATTTGGCGGTGTTCCGATAAGCGTGCCCATACCGCCAATTGAGGCAGAGTATGCGACGCCCAAAAGTAGTGCTTTGTCAAACATATTTGAATTTGATTTATTTTGGGTCTCAAACCATGAAATTACACTAAGAGCGATTGGAAGTATCATCATTGCTGTTGCCGTGTTTGATACCCACATACTGAGGAAGGCTGTTACAGCCATGAAACCACCAATTATTGCAACAGGTTTTGAGCCGGTTAATTGCAGAGCTTTGAGTGCAATGCGTTTATGCAGATTCCATTTTTCCATAGCTTGTGCAATTATAAATCCACCTAAAAATAAATAGATAAGATGGTGTCCGTATGGTGCGGCTGTAGCTTTTGCAGATGCAATGCCTGTAAGTGGAAAAATAAATAATGGCAATAGTGCAGTTGCATAGATAGGAATAGCCTCACCTATCCACCATATAGCCATCCATATTCCAATAGCAGCAGTGGCACGTCCGGCAATTGTAAAAGATACAATGTGGCCGCTGTCAGATTTATAATCTACGGGTAGAATCAGGAATATCAACAGTGCGGCTAAAGGTCCGGCATACATAGCAATCTGATTTGTTGAGGCATATTTTTTTATCATATTTAAATTCCATTAGTAAAATACAAAAGACAAATAGCAAAAGACAAATAACAAAATACAAATAATAAAATGCAAAATACAAATAACAAAATACAAAAAGCAAATAGCAAATAGCAAAATACAAATAATAAAATACAAAATGCAAATCCCTGCCCGCCAAAAAAAGGCTTTTCTGGGGATTGTATGGAATTGCAGTATGTCAAAATAGTTATAATCGGATTGAAGAGCACTTCGGGAGTTTTTTTGTGAGCCTTACGATTTGATGGGCACCTTGATGTAAATATTTTAAAATAATTATTCCGTTATGTATAATTTGATATTTGTCATGAGGAATTTATTGGATCAAGTATTTGTTATTATTGTCATCTCGATGGAGCTTGCGACTGAGAGATCTTAAAAAGGTGAGTAAATGGCATTACCACTGGTTTTAAGCTACGGAGCAATGCAGTGGAGTAACGTTTCTTAGGAACTCAACAGTTCGAAATGATACTAAAAACAACGGGTTACACATTGTCGAGTATACATGTAAAATTAGTTTTGTGCAATGGATTAAACAATAACCTAGGTTGAAATAAGAATGATATAGTACCTTAAAAAAAGTTCTGGTGGCCAGGTAAAAGGGCCACCAGAATCAATCATATTGAGATATGAGGGAAAATAAAATAGGATATTTAACAAATTCAGTTTTTATTAAAAAGGCAAATATAACAATATTTAGGCTTTGTCTTTTAAGCGGTAAAGAATGCGTCCAAGATAGCCGCCATCATTAATTTCAGCAATATATAAACCTGTTTGCATATGAGCTGCTCGTTTCAACATAGGTTCTGAAAGTTCACCTAACAAGTCATTGGCATTCCAGTCATTATTACCATCGCTTAACAGGATTGGTGCGTTCTTGTCGGTGATGTCGGTCAAGATGTCTTTCAATGTCATATCGTCCTCACATTTCCTTGGTTCTTTCATACAGATAAAAACAACTGTATTTGGGCTATTATAGAGTACGATGTTTTAATAAAAAAGTTTATGTAGTAGAAATATTTTTTATATTATTCTTGCATTTTTGTATCTGCATCCTTAAAATATAGCATTGCTAAAATCATATACAAATTTAATTTCAACTAAATTGCTATAACTTCACTTCTTATTAGCAGCACCGATATAATTTCTTTTCGCAGAATTAGCTGTAACTATCTAAATCTTTATTTTTAATGGAGAAATAATGCCCTCACAGAATAAAATTTCACGGAGAGATTTTCTTTGGATGACATCTACTGCAGCAGCAGGAACGATAATCGCATGTGCTGTTAATCCTGTAACCGGCAAACGTCAGTTTATGCTTCTGACAATGGAAGATGAGATTAATATCGATACAACTCATGGTCCTCACCAGTTTTCCAGTGATTATGGAGAAGTACAGGATACTGCGTTGAATCAATATATAAGTGATGTTGGCTCCAGGATGACGTCATTAACTCATCGTCCGGAAATGCCATATTCTTTTCGTGTGGTTAACGCTAATTATGTAAATGCATATGCTTTTCCCGGTGGAACAATAGCAGCAACAAGAGGCATAATGCTTACTTTACGGAATGAAGCTGAACTTGCCGCATTATTGGGTCATGAACTGGGACATGTTAATGCCCGGCACACATCAGATAGAATGTCTAAACAGATGCTTTTAGGCACAGCTGTTTTTTTAGGTGGGGCTATTGTCTCTTCAAAAGATGAGACAGCGGGGCTTATTGTACAGGGGCTGGGTACAATTGGACAAAGCCTGTTATTGGCGCATTATTCTCGTGAAGACGAGCATCAGGCAGATAAGTTAGGTATGGAGTATATGGTTAAGGCGGGATATGATCCCGACGGCATGGTTGAATTAATGGACATTCTTAAATCATTATCCAATCATAGATCCAGTGCAATTGAGAAGATGTTTGCCAGCCATCCTATGAGTGATGAAAGATATACAATTGCTCAAAATCGTGCTACTACACGTTATCCTGATCAGACTGAATTAAAGATGCTGCGTGAAAGATATATGGATAACACTAAATCTCTTCGCCGTATGAAGGATGTTATTGAGACCTTGCAAGCAGGAGAAGCTGCTATGGCCGGAGAAAAGTTTTCAGAAGCGGAAAATCTAATTAAAAAAGCATTGCGTAAGGCACCAAGAGATTACTCTGCGTTGATGCTTATGTCGCAATGTCTGCTAAGGCAGGAAAATTTTTCCGAAGCTGTTAGATTTGCACGTTTAGGCAAGCAAGCTTATCCAACTGAACCTCAAAGTCGCCTTGTGCAGGGATTAGCGCAATTATCTCAAGACAAATATGATTATGCTCTCAGGGCATTTAAGGAGTATGAATCGATGTTGCCAGGCAATCCCGGAATCATATTTTATCAGGGGTTTTCACATGAAAAAATGCAGCATAAAAATTTGGCTGCCAGAGAATATCAACGTTTTTTAACACAGGTTACAGAAGGTGAACAAGCAGTTTATGCTAATCAAAAATTAATTGATTGGGGATATATTCAAGATCCTGACGTCAGTGAGAGTGGGCAATGATAAAGAGATTAGTTGCTTTTTTATGTTGTGTACTAAGTTACGTACTTATTAAAGAATTATTGATACTGCATCAAGCGGCTAAAAGTTTTCATCCTATGGGTGGCTGGATTGTTTTAACTATTTTGGCTCTTACTGTAATCTATCTTGTGATTATTCCTTTAGTTCGCATATTTTTTCTGCCGGCAAGGCTCCGTCCTGCAAAAGATCCTGAGGATATTGACCGTGTCGCAAGGATAAGAATGCAGGTATTGAGACAGAATAAAACACTTAAGCGCCTTGATCTTTATCCTGAAGAGTTTGAACAAAATACCGAAGGTTACAGAGCTTTCATTGCCAAACTTAAACCTGAAGCGGACAAGATACGAAAAAAATACGTCACACAGGTTTTTTATGCAACGACTATAGCGCAAAATGGCTTTCTTGATGCAGTAATTATATTATCTATTGCAACTGCTATGATGAGAGATTTTTTTATACTCTATCAAGGGCGTGTATCCAACCGTGAATTAATTAAAATTGGGCGACTGGTCTATCTGTCCATGGCTATTGGCGGATCTGAAGGTGTAGAGACAGCAACAGATGAAATTTTGTCAAAGTTAGTAGCTACAGGTGTTAAATCTGTTCCATTTGCAGCCAGATTGTTTGGTTCTGTTGCCGATGGTTTTGTTAATGCTACCTTGCTGACACGTATTGCCATGGTTACTGAAAAATATTGTACACGCCTTTTTGCAGAGTCAGACAGGGCTTTTTATCCAACTCTGCATTCGGTTGTGTCTGCTACCAAGACTATAACTTCTGATGTTATTGAGCGCATTGCCAGAGAGATGAAACGAATAGCCCGGGAACAGACAGGCGGTGCAATTAAAGCAGCTGTCAATCCTGTCAAGACGGTTCTAACCAGAGCTTTTGATCGTTCACCTGCAATGGATGATAAATTTTTTGATGAAGAAGGTGAATTCGGAGATAATAAGGGTGGTAGTTGGAATCCACTTAAATTTATTAGTGGATTGGGCCGTTTAATGCATTAATTATTACAAAAGGAGAAAGAAATGCCAATTGAAAATGAAAAGAAAATTGATAAAGCAGCCATGCGTAAGCAGTGGGATGAGATGAAAAAAAGTATGTTTGAAGCTTTTATTGAATCTACTGTCGGTTTTGACAGAAATGCAAAACCCGCTTGTTTCGGATCAGGATGGATTGATGAATTTTGCGAAGGTTGCACTTACTTTAATGCATGTAGTGGATAGTCAATAATTTTTATTGATTATTTACTGGGAAATTGATATCTCTTATTAAAAAATGCCAAATCTATCTTCATATTGACTAATGAGTTTAGAGTGTTGATAGATTTATGGTAAGGCCATTGTATGGATTTATTAAGGCCAGATAATGATTTTTTCAGCTCTATGTTTATTGTTTTTTGCATTGGATATATTTGCTCTATCCAAATTCAGGGGATTTGGCAACTTGTATGTAAATTTATTGGGTTCGGGAATAGGGATCTATCTAATCTTTGCTCTCATAAATTCACGAAAAAAACTAAAAAGCATCCCACGAATATTTTTTTTAATGCTGGGCTTACATGTATTTTTGTACTGTCTTTTCAATTTTACCATCACAATTACTGTTACTAATGAGTGGTTTCGTCCATATTATAATTTACTGTTTGAATTGGATGGGGCTTTTAATCATATTTTGCTTTGGCTATCCGGCATTTTTACAGTTGTGCTTATATTCCTGAAGTTTCCCCCGGAATACCGGCAACATAAATACTGGGCGTTATTTTCTTTTTTTGTATGTGGAATCAAGTATATAATTACAATTGTTTTTTCTACTATTCCCCGACCATTATGGAGATATCTAGCTGTAATTGATTTTTTGCTTTTTTATTCCTGGCTTGTGCTTATCATTCGTTGTATTCATTTGAGGTATAACATTGCAGTATTCAACCGTCACTTATCTCAGTCTGCTTAATTTTTTCTTTCTTGTAATAGCGTTTCTGGCAGTTTATCAATATGCCTATCGTTTAAAAATGCAATTAAGAATATCCGATGATCTGCGCAGACAATCTGAAGCATACCGTGATTTATTCAACGGCACATGGGATAGTGTTTTTTATATAGACAATACCGGACATTTTGTTTTTATAAACAGAGCCGGTGCTCTGTTGCTTGGTTATGAAAAGCCGGCTGACCTTGTTGGATCCGGCATGACTATTAATCATTTTATGACAGATTTTCAGGATGCTCAACTTTATATTGAAGAATTGAAACGATTGGGACATCTCAATGCAAAGGAAATAGAGCTTAGGACTTTAGGTGGAGAAAGAAAAATAATAGAATTAACTGTTAATTTGCGTTATGACGGAAATAAAGAGGTAATCGGCTATGAGGGTATTTGCCGTGATGTGACAGAACGTATTGCCATCAATCTTGAATTGAAGAAGCATCACACAGAGCTTGAGGAGCTAGTGGTAAAGCGCACATCTGCTTTGCATCAACTTAATCTCCGGTTAGCGGAGAAAATTGAGGCGTTAAAATGTTCTGATGCCTGCTTGAAAAAGAGCCTTAAAGAGAAAGATTTTTTATTAAAAGAAGTGCATCATCGCGTTAAAAATAATTTGCAGTTAATTGTCAGTCTGCTTAATCTTCAAGGTCTACAAATTCAAAACGATGATATGCTTGATATTTTCAATGAGAGTGAGCAAAGAATAAGAACTATTGCACTTGTACATGAAAAACTATATGCTTCTAATGATTTTTCAGCTATTTTGTTTAGATCGTTTGTCAACAGTCTGGCAATCAGACTCTATTCTATATATAATCAGAGTTTTGAGAATATTATTTTTACGTTGGAAGACAATGATATTTCCATTGGTCTTGATCTGGCTATTCCCTGTGCGCTTGTAATGAATGAGCTAATTAACAATATACTCAAGCATGCTTTTAAAAAAGACATCAAAAGAGAGAAAAGAATCTTCATCAGCTTGATAATAGACGATAATAATTACTATGAAATAAATATTATTGATACCGGATGTGGTTTGCCGGATCATTATGATCCACATAATTCGGATTCTTTGGGTATGAAGATGATGCATATACTTGTTGAAGAACAGTTAAAGGGCAGTATACGATTTTCATACAATTGTGGTACGCGGTGTTGTATCCGTTTTCCTCGGATGAAGTGATTCTAATGCTCTATTTAAAGGGAAATATAAATGTTATTCGTATTATTATTAAACCCTTCCCTTTTTTGGAGACTTACATTATGACTCGCAAAATTTTACAATATATGTTAATTTTGTCAATCATTGTAGCATCATCGATTAGTGCACAAGTGCGGCAACGTGAGGTTATCGGCTACATACAAGATATAAATACTCATGAATATTTGAACGATGTACAGATCTCCATTATGGGTACTAAAATTGGAACAATCACAAATATGCGTGGTTATTTCAAACTCCAATATCCTATAGCCTACAGAAATTATGAAGTTAAAATACAACATATTGCATATGAAAGCCTTGAAATTGAAATAAGCTCTATGAAGAAAAATCAGACATATGGTTTGACGCCCCGGATTATACCATTACAGGGAATCCGTATTGAGGTTGAGGGGATACACAATAAATTGAAACAAGATTTACCTCAAGCAATTACTATTCTTGAAGCAAGAACATTTCAGGGTAAAGGTTATGCGGATGCGGCAGATATGCTAAAAACCGATCATAGTGTTCAAGTAAGTGAATCACATACAGGCCAGAGGCAGGTCTCTATACGTGGTGGAAATGCTGATGAAACAGTTATTTTATATGATAATATACGTTTAAACCGTTTGTATGATAGCCGTTTTGATTTATCACTTATTGATGTTGACGAAATGGCACGGATGGAAGTGATAAAAGGAAGTAATACAGTCCTCTATGGCACTGGTGCCCTTGCAGGTGTAATTAATATTGTTCCACAGTATAAACGTGATTATCTTTTAAAATTTAAACAGAGTGTTGGTTCTTATGATGCCGGGAATTGGACTTTGCAGGCCTACAAAAATATGGGACCTGTAGATTTAACTTTGACAATGAAAAAGGGTGCAACAAATAGAAAATATGAAAATGTAGTTGATAAACCTGAATTTCTAAAAAATATTATGACTCATTATCAAAGTAATTTATCAATAAGACTTGATAGAAAAGGTGAAAATATTTTACGTTTTTCAGGAATGGCCTCTATGTTTGATTATGAAAATATGCGTTTATCGGAAACATTGGATATGGATACACAATTGTTGATGGGGCAGTATAATGCTAACCTGCCATTTATTGGAAAATTTGAGACCAGTGCAGCAATTACGAGACAGGATGAAATACAAAATTATAGTCTGAACTCCTATATTCCATACAGAAAACTATCTAGCCAAACAATACAGTACAATATGGAAAAGCCTATTTCTATCTCCCGTTTTGAAACAATTTTAGCCTATCAGTTCGAGAATGTTGATTTGGACTATAAAGAGAAGAATAAAGTTGATTTATTGCGCTTGCAGACTGTGCCATATAATTTAAAGAGAGTACATCATGGCATTGCAGTTGTGTCAAAGTACCACGCTCCTACAGGATATGAATATCTTTCAACTTTCGATTATAATGTAAGTTTCAGAAGAGACTGGGTTCATGATACAAGAATTGATGATTTGAGTATTGCGGATTCAGAATGGACACCAATGTGGCCAGATGATAAAAAATATACAATCAATACCTTGAAATTTTCAGCTCATCTCAGTGGCATGAAAGATGATCTCATGTTTAATGCCTACATGAATCATGGCTCCAGCATTAAATTTCCTTCTCTGATCCAGCAAGTTAGCAGACCGCAAAATCATTCATATTTTGAGAATAAAACTTTGTATTTACTTCCTGAAAAAAGTCAAAGTACTGAATTAGGATTTGAAGTAACCAGACAGATTAGTGTAGACGATATTATGGGTTGGCAGATATCCGGTAATTTTTTCAAGAATTATTATACAAATAAATTCAGATACTTTTTTGTGCCGGGAATTCCTGTAGCATACTATGATAATGTCAGGACAGCCAGTATTATGGGCATTGAAGCAACAGGCAAAATATTTTTACTAAATAAGAAATTCACCTTTGGAGTAGGAGTGGCAAAATATTCTGTATCTGATAAGGCAGCATTTCCCTTTAAATTTGATCAAAAAGCAACAGTTGATTTCATTTATGCACATAATGGCTGGCAGGCTCATGCACATTTTTTCGGTGAAGGAAAACAGGTTGGCTGGATACGGTTTTACAATGGCGGCTTCGGAGAATTAGATCTGCCGGGATTCATAAATTGCGATTTTTTCATGGGAAAAACTATTGAGTTTATGAATTTCAAAACATTAATCACTGCAAGTGCAAGAAATATTCTTGACACTGAATTAGTTGTGGCAGAATTGCCTTATAGAGACCGGCGTTTTAATTTATCTCTGGGGATTCAATATTGAACCTGATAATTGAATTGCATTTAAATGCAGGCTCATGATATGCGGGTATTAAAATTAGAGACACTCCCTTTATTTGTCCTTATTTGGTTGCTTTTATATTGCACGAGTAATCCATTGTTTGATGATAATACAATGCCTGCTCCAAATCAATGGGTACAAGGTGTAGTTAAATTATCTTATGGAGCTGATTCTTCGGGAATTCTCTGCTGGCTGGAAGGATATAATGTTTCAACTTATACGGATTCTACAGGCTTTTTCTATCTGCAGTTACCACCTTCCGGCAGTATGCAGTCCTTATCTGAAAATGGTGTGTTTTTATTATATTTTTTTATGGGTGATTATAAATTAGCTGCTGCAAGAGTTGTTATCAAGGATGGTTGTGTGCTAACGAATCATGGTGGAATAGGCCGTGGAGGTAATTTAAAAAGACTCTATACTTTAAAAAAACAATTAAATGTCCATATTACAATTACAAATGATACAATTAATAATGTTTATGATACTTTGCACAGTGTGATCAAACTTAGCTCTGCAGATGGTGATACTGTAAAGGTCATTACAGTAGGAAACCATAGAGAACTTTTTAATGGCTTTATACTGGAGCACTCCGGCAATACTAAAAAAGTAATTCCTTTTATGAAACCAGGTATCGGATTGAACGTATTTACTATTATAAAAGATACTTTGACATTGAGATTGGATTTACCGATACGTCAGGGATTTATAGAACCTGGCAAATATGAGTTGTTTCCATTTATGGTGAAACATGAGGAGTATTTACCAAATGAATTGAAACGCTTCCTTAAATATGATTTTTTCAACTTTAGAGATACTTATCTCAATATACCATACAAGCGGGAGCGTGTTTTTTTTCATGTTCAGAATCTTTAAAATTTTAATTGCGTATACAATTTTTCTTGTTTACATTGTCTCTCAATCTAAATTGAAAGGCATTAAAAATAGAATTTGATTTGTTAAATAATCATAGCACATACTTAAGAAAAGTAATTGCAATCATCTTAATTTTAGAGTTCCTTATGACCGGTCTTGGATTTTGTGGACATTCACATAATCATGATAAAATAAGTCATAATTGTTCTATTGCTACGGATATTTCATTTAATCAAGTAATTGCTCCTCAAGCTTGCTGCCATGGTCACGATCATGAAACAGATGGACAGCGTGCTGATAAGTTCCACTCCCATTGTAATTGTCTGGGCGGTTTTATCGGTGAAATCTCTGTCAGTGAGCATTGCGTACAAATCCCACTTCAGGAACAGATTTATATTCCAACTACAATTTATCTATTCTGTTTTAGTCAGCAACTGGAAAGACCCCCTCAAGTTCTAATCTAACCATTATTTAATCACTTATTTTTTTTAGATTTATATTATGGAGGCACACCATGCATAGATGGTATTGGCATGTGTTATTCCTTGTATTCGCTATCGGGCCGTTGGGTGCACAGACCCAGTTAACGATAGCTGATGCTCTGGAAGAGGCACGTGAAAAAAATCCTGAACTATTATCGTCCGCAGAATACGCCAAGGCTGAAAGATTGAGTCTATGGTCGGCAATACTTCCGGCAAATCCTGAAGTATTTATGGAAAAAGAGGGAATACAGGAGGGCACGGCTCTCTCTCAATGGGGTGAGCGTAAGATTGGTATTGTACAATCGTTTCGTTTCCCCACAGCATATTTTTTTGAGGGGAATCGTGGCAGTGCATTGAGTAGAATGGCCCTGGCCAGACATATACAAAATGAGAATAATATTCTTGCCAGAGTCAAGATAGTTTTTATGAATGTTCTTGCTACACAAAAAATGATGCAGCTTGAAGAAGAGATGTTCAAATGGGCAGAAATCAATCTGGAAAAATCAAGGATACGTGTAAGATCAGGTGAGACATCTGTTATTGACAGTCTCCGTGCACGAGTCTTATTGACAGAATCACAAAATTCATTAATGGCAGCTACCAATACATATCATATTCAAAAGGCAGAGTTGAATGTCCTTCTTGGGCGTTCCTCTGAAAAAGAAATTATTGTTAAAGGAGAGTTAAATCCTGAAATTTCAACCGTTGATTATAACCGATTACGGGCTAAGGCCCTTGCCGTTAACCCTGTATTTCTTACACAACGCTCAAATACCTCTGTAAGTAAGGCTGAATATGCATTGGCATGGCATGATTTATTACCTGAATTCTCGATTAAAGCATTTCAGCGGAAATTTCAATTTGAAAATTTAGCCAATGATCGTGGTTTTGAGATTGGAATGACTGTTCCAATATGGTTCTTTGTTAAGGAACAGACTCAAATAAGAGCGGCAAAAGCCAGGTTGAATGCCAGTAATTACGACTACACTGCTACAGAACAATCAGTATTAATTGATATTAAAAAGATATATTCGGGGTTAACATTAGCTGAGAAGACGGCTCAGTGTTTTCAGGCTCAATCTCTGGCTGAGGCAGAAGAACTGGCGCGGATCACCCGTCTATCTTATGAGGCTGGTGAGTCTGGCTATTTGGAAATGATTGAATCTTTTAATACACTGGCCAGAGTAAAGGGTCAATTTATCCAGGCTCAGTTGGCAGTCTATCAGGCCAGAGCCAGGTTGGAAGTAGCTGTTGGCACTTCATTATTTAATTGGTAATTCGGGAGATTTCTCATGAGACATTTACGCACTATTGCAATTATATTAGTACTCGTAGCTATTGCATTTTTTATTCGACTTTCAAAGAATCATGACTCCGGCCATGTAGGTCACAATCACGCTGCCGTTGAAGGGAATGATGATGATCATGCAGGTCACGATCATGCTGCTGTTGAAGGGGATGATGATGATCATGCAGGTCACGATCATGCTGCTGTTGAAGGGAATGATGATGATCATGCAGGTCACGATCATGCTGCCGTTGAAGGGAATGATGATGATCATGCAGGTCACGATCATGCTGCTGTTGAAGGGGATGATGATGATCATGCAGGTCATAATCACGCTGCCGGTGAAGGGCATGACGATGATTTGGAACAGGTAAAAAAGAATAAAAGTTCTTCAATGCAGGGAATGACCGATGCCGGTTATGTGACTCCTAAGGCTTCAGTCGTTGATGATCATGACCATGGAGCTGGAGGTATGATTGAGATGGATCCTATGTGGGAAAGCCTGGTTGGCCTTGAAACGGATAAAGCCGTTCGTAAAGAGATAGAGTCTGTAATCACGCTTCCTGGTAAGATTAAAGCCCATCCTGATCAAAAGGCCATTGTCAGTCCTTTAATTGACGGCAGTATTAACTGTATATTTGTACAGATAGGGCAAAAGGTATATAAAGGCCAGGAACTGGCCTGTATTTCCAGCCCTGAGATTGGAATGCTAAGGGCAGATTATGACAAGGCAGGAGCAAACCTTGCATTGACCAGGCAAAATTTTAATCGAAAAAAAGCTTTGTATGATGAAAAAGTTATATCTGAACGCGCATATCGTGAAATAGAATCGGCCTTGACTCTGGCTGAAGTAAATTATAACTATGCAGAAAAACGTTTGATGGCAGTAGGTGTATCTACAGCTGAGTTAAAGAATCCTCCATCGGGCCACAGTGAGGCTGCAGGTTCAACGACACATATTCATGCTCCGATTTCCGGTGTAATTACTTTGCGTAACGGTTTTATCGGACAGAAAGTTGATCCGGGTCATGTGTTATTTGAAATAGTCAATGCACGGACAGTTTGGTGTGAAGTTGACTTATTTGAAAAAGATCTGAAACATGTAGAGATTGGGCAATTGGTTCATATCAGCCTTTCAGCTTATCCGGATGAGTATTTTACCGGAAAGCTTTTTCATGTAGGAAATACGCTGGATGAATCGACCAAAACAATTAAACTTTTGGCTGAGTTTAATAATGCTGACAGAAAATTGAAACCGGGCATGTATGCTACGACAGACATTGTCACAGGAACAAAGACCGGAGCATTAGTAATTCCACGTTCTGCTGTCATCGAAGATGAGCAGTTAAAGGTTGTATTTGTTCGTGAAGGTAATGCCTATCACAGGCATATTGTCAAGACAGGTCTTATATCGGGCAACTGGGTGGAGATTCTGGAAGGTCTTGAGCTAGGTGCCATTGTAGTGACCCTGGGGAATTACCAACTGCGGTCAAAAGCTAAAATGGGTTCGGTTGATCCTCATGCCGGCCATGTGCATTAAGGTGGAGTAACTGATGATTGATAAATTAATTGATTATGCATTAAAGAACCGCCTCATTGTGGTTATTGGTGCCATACTGCTTGTAGGCTTGGGGATCAGGGCTGTAACCAATCTTCCTGTTGACGTCTATCCTGATCTTAATGCACCTGTTGTAAATGTAATGACTGAAAATCATGGTATGCCGCCGGCGGATATTGAGACACTTGTAACATTTCCTCTGGAGACGGCTTTTAATTCTTTGCCCTATGTTAAACGGGTTCGTTCCAATTCAACCATGGGACTTTCAAAGATAACCATTGAATTTCAGTATGGTACTGATATCTATTTTGCCAGGCAGTTGGTCACAGAAAAACTTCAAATGATTGCACCTACACTGCCAGAAGGCATTGAACAACCGTTTATCGGTCCTATCTCTTCAATGTTTGCTGATGCCGTTGAATTTACGCTCAAGGGCGGAGATCTTTTTGAAATGAGAGATTTTGCCGAGTGGTATCTTAAACCGCGGTTGCAGACCGTGCCGGGTGTCTCTAATGTGACTCCATTGGGTGGATATTTGAAACAGTATCATGTTTTACTTGATCCCCACAGTCTGCTTCAATATGGTCTACAGGGGCAAGATGTAGTTGATGCATTGAAGAATAATAATTTAAATTCTTCCGGTGGTTTTATTGAAATTGGCTCTGAGGAGAAGATAATCCGTGGTCTTGGACGTATTCAGTCTTTGGAAGATATTGCCGCAGTTGTGCTTAAAACAACTGAAGGAGTTCCTGTAACAATCGGTGATGTCGCTGAAGTGGAGATAGGGGCATATGTCCGGCGTGGTTCTGCCGGTGCAAACGGAGAAGAGGTTATTGTTGTAAATGTCAAAAATCAGTACAATGCCAATGTGATGAAGACAATAAACGGTGTTAAAGAGGTATTGGAAGAGGTCAAAGGTGATCTTCCTGCCAATACGTCTATGGACATCTTTTATAATCAGCTTGATATGATTCAAAAATCAATTGGTAATGTTTCCAGTGCAATTTTTATAGGTGCATTTCTGGTTATCGGTATTCTTTATCTTTTCCTGAATAATTTACGCAGTACACTGGTTGTTGCAGTGGCTATTCCCCTGTCGGCTATTTTCGCCTTTTTCTTCTTCCGCTTTTTCAATTTAACCATAAACATAATGACACTGGGCGGATTGGCTATCGGTCTGGGAATGATTGTAGATTCATCAATTATTATGGCTGAAAATATTTTCCGGCATATTCATGAAGGAGAAGATTTTAAACAGGCCGTATCCAATGGTGCCAGGGAAGTAGGGCATCCTATTTTCTTTGCAATACTTATTCTACTGGCTGTATTTGGCCCTATCTTTACACTACAGGGTATTGAAGGCCGCATGTTCATTCCATTGACTTTGCCGTATCCGCAGCTGTTTTGGGTTCATTAATTATCTCACTTACAATCACTCCTGTATTTGCCACCTTCCTCTTTAAAAAAGAGAAGCGTAGCATAGAACAAAATAAATTTTTAAGCTTGATTCAGAGAGGTTATGCGCCGCTTCTGGCTTATGCACTTGGTCACACCAAGCAGATGATATGGATATGTACGATTGTTTTTGGACTTGGCTTGACCTCCTATTTCCTTACAGGTTCTGAATTTATGCCTGAGATGGATGAGTCTTCACTTTTGGTTGATATTCTTTTGCCGCCGGAGACTTCTCTTACCGAATCCAGCCGAATAGCCTCACTGGTAGCACAGCGTGTATCTCAGCTGGATGAAGTACAGCGTGTTATACGGGTTACAGGTAAAGCCCGTGCCGATGAACATGCAGCACCGGTGAACTTGACTCACTCCAACTGTGTACTTGTTCCTAAAGAAAAACGGCATGCTTCAATAGATGAGATAAAGGCTCAAATCAGAGCTGTTACTGAGAATATTCCCGGTGTAAATATTCAGATTAATGCGCCATTGCAGCATCGTATAAATCATATTGCCACAGGAATACGCTCGGCAATTGCAGTGAAAATATTCGGTGCGAATATGGAGACAATAGCTCAGCTTGCCGCCCAGGTTGAGGGTTTGATGGAGAGCGTTCCCGGAGTTACAGATCTACAGGTTGAACAGATTCAGGGAGTACCGCAGCTTCAAGTTAAATTGGATCGTCCCCGAATGGCCAGGTATGGTCTGAATGTTGAGGAAGTTGCTCATCTGATGGAAATTGCTTTTAACGGAGATGTTGCTACTGAATTAATCGAGACACAACGTCGTTATGATATCTTTGTGCGCTACAAAGAAGACTATCGAAAAGATGTTAATGCACTTGAGAATCTACTCATTGAGACACCGGCCGGCTATCGTATCCCTCTATCTGAAGTTGCTCAAATAATTGAAGATGCCAAACCTGCCATGATCCGCCGGGAGAACGCTTTGCGCCGTGGTGTTGTACAATGCAATACGGCAGAGCGTGATATGGGCTCGGTTGTAAATGATATAAAAGCCAAGCTGACTGAGCTGGAGATGCCGGATGGTTATTTTATAACATTTGGCGGAACCTATGAGAATCAGATAAGGGCTATGCGTCAATTGGTAGTTGTTGTATTCTTAACCATTGCCATTGTATTTGCGCTTCTTGTGCTGAGCTTTAAATCATTTTCCAATGCACTATTGATTTTTATTAATATCCCTTTGGCTCTTGCCGGTGGTATGCTGATTCTTTTCTTTACCGGGCTGACTTTGTCAGTACCGTCTATTGTCGGTTTTATAGCACTTATCGGTATTGCAGTACAGGACGGTATTGTGCTGGTGACACATCTGAATAACTATCGCAAAAAAGGGCTGAAACCTATTGAAGCAGCCATCAAGGCAGGTAATAACAAGTTGCGTCCTGTATTAATGACTACTTTGACAACTATGTTCGGTCTTATGCCACTGGCTCTGCGGAATGCCACAGGTTCTGAGATTCAGAAGCCGCTGGCTGTCGTTATTATGTTCGGTTTGCTATTTTCGACGTTATTGACATTGCTTGTCTTACCATCGTTTTATGTGGCGTTGGAGAGACGCAAGGATTAGTGAAAATGCAAAGATAAATAGCAAATTACAAAATCCAAAGAAGAGCAAGAGCCATAGAATGCAGATTATACAGATGATACAGATAAAAAGCTGAAAATCATGGAAAAACACCGGGTGTTGGATTTAATTTAACACCCGGTGTTTGCCAGATACAAAAATTATTTTTGTGCCTATTGCTTTAATTTTCTGCTATTCATTTCTTATAGCTTTTACAGGATTACTCCTCACAGCTTTGATAGTATGATAACTGATTGTCAGCATTGTTAGTACAATAGCCAAACCTCCGGCTATGAACACCAAATCGATACTTATCGGAACCTGATTGGCAAAACCATTGACCCATTTGCCCATTGCCCAGAAAGCAACAGGAGAGGCAATGACAATAGCAATTAATACAAGCTGCATCAACTCTTCAGAAAGAAGGTAATACATTCGTATTATTGAAGCACCACATACCTTTCTGATGGCAATCTCCTTCTGGCGCTGACTTGTTGTAAAAGATATCAAACCGAATAATCCCAGACAGGATATTATAATGGCCAGGGCAGTAAAAACTTTGAAAAGCTGACCAATTCGTATCTCTGCACGATACTGACCGTCAATAGTATCATCAAGAAAATGATATTCGAAAGTGTCTTCCGGATAGATTTTCTGCCACTGCTGCTCAATGAAGTGAATTGTTGAAGAGATCTTATCCTTTGATATCCTGATACATGCATGATTGTAGCCTCTGGGATCGATTCGCATAGCCATGGGAATGATATCACGATGCATAGACTCAAAATGGAAATCCTTTACAACACCAATAATGTGACCTGATAGTTGCCATATCTTTAAAGACTTTCCTATGGGAGACTCCATTTCCATCTCTCTGACAGCGGTTTCATTGATGACAAAAGCCTCTCCTGTATCTGTACTGAGATCTTCTGAGAAAAAGCGACCCTCAGTTATTGCCAGGCCGAATGTTTTCAGATAATGAGCATCAACCGTATTCATTACCATAGAAACATTTTGATGCGTTTTGCCTTCCCAATATACGTCATTTTCACCGGCATTTGTGTTCCATCTATAGGGTGCAATATTGGTCACAGTCATATCAATTATACCAGGATGATTTAGCATTTCCCCTCTGATAGTAGATATGTTTTTTGAAAAATGTGATCCCATAGTAAAATAGATGATGTTTTCCCTGTCAAAACCTATATCTTTATGTCGCATAAATTCAACCTGTCTATAGACAACCAGTGTACACAGTATTAGGAATACAGAGAGTACAAATTGAATTATAACCATAATTTTTCTTGAGTAGGCTTTCTTAATCCCTGAGCTTAATGTCCCTCTCATTACTTTGATAGGTGTAAAGCGGGATAAGAACAGTGCCGGATAGCTACCGGCAATCACTCCGGTTAGAATTATTATACCTGAAATTCCCAAAACAACCTTAGGGTTAAGAAGGAAATTTATGGTAAACGATTTAGCCGTCAGATTATTAAAAGCAGGAAGAATCAATATTATCAATAATATGCTTAACATAGCTGCAGTAGTTGTCAGCACCATGGATTCACTGAAAAATTGGTGAATAAGTTGTCGACGATCTGCGCCTATAGTTTTTCGTATTCCAACTTCCCTGGCTCTTTGAAATGCCCTGGCCGTAGCCAGATTCATAAAATTGATACAGGCAATGATCAGTATAAAAAATGCCATGCCTGTGAAGATATAGATATATGTGATTAATCCGCCCGGACGGTTGAAACGATAGAGGTGGAGTCTGAGGATTGACTGTAGTGCCAGTGGCCGTTGTTCTTTCTCCCTATGCAGCTGCACAACATTGATGATTTTTTTGTTCAATGCTTCAATGTCAGTATTTTTACCAACCTGTACGTATGTCCTTATACTATTCCATTGCCAGGTATTGAGATTGCGGCCCCAATTTTTGAAAAGAGCCAAAGGGGCAATATACTCGCATGATATATGAGAATTGTCCGGATAATTCTCAAAGATACCTGTTACTTTGAGATCGACAGCACCTGCTGCAAATAGAGATTTATCCATTGCATTTTCAATTGTACCGAAATATTTACATGCAATCCGTTGAGAGATGATGATAGAATTTGGGTCATCGAGGGCAGTATTTGCATCACCGGTGAGGAATGGGATAGTAAACATGTTGATGAATTGGGGATCTACAAACATACCACCGGATTCAGTATGTTGCTTGTCACCATATTTCAGGGATGCGTTAGAGGCCTGATAACGTGCTGTATTTATTATTTCCGGAAATTCTGTTTTCAGATAGCCAGATAATGCAGTAGGTGTTGTAGTGCTACCGTTAGAAAATGTTGCTACATATAAATTTTTGCCATTATCATGGAACCTGTCATAGCTAAGTTCATCCTGTACCCACTGGAGGATTAAAATGCTACAGGCCATGCCTACGGCCAATCCAAATATATTTATTATTGAATATGATTTTTGACGTTTGAAAGACCGCCCTGTCATTTTGATATAATTTTTTAACATATTTACTCTCCATGCAAAATATTCTGTAAAAAGGAGAGAAGCAGAAACTATAATTTGACGAAGAATCCATCTGCATGCTTTTATACTGCCTTGATTGTATTGAATTATTTGAAAAATTTCAATATAATCTCCCTGAAGATGTGCCTGATCTTCTTTAGCAGTACATGCATTCAGCAGCCAGATTAATTTTGATGGAACAGTTTTCACAATCAGATCCTTTTCACTTAAGCAGGCCTGGTTGGCAGAACCACATTCTGCCACATGCGTTCATGACTTGATTTTACTTGAGCAAGGGCTTCAAATCCTTTTTCAGTCATTGAATAGAATTTAATGCGCTTCCCACCGCGAACAGGTGTGGATTCACCTAATATGGTAGCCAGAAAATCACGTTCATGCAGACGCTTAAGTGGTTTGTTAATGCTTCCAACATCCAGATACTTGCCGGTTATCTCCTTTAACTGTTCTCTGATATTGACCAGATACGCTTCTTCACCAAGGTGGTAGATGGCCAGTAAAATCTGTTCTTCCTGTCTTGTCAGCAGTTTCATGCTGTTCTCTCCAATTGAATGTAAGGGGCCCTGAGCTAGATTACGGGTATTTCCTGGAAAAGTTCCAAGTTATAAAATCATGTGAAATGCCAAGGATGAAGTGAAGAGCAAGGGTGTAAGGGTGAAGATTTGTTGTTTCATTTTTTTCATGAGGATTCAGTATTTTTAGTTGTCCGCAGGCACTGTTTTTGTTACATTAATGCCCTATGTGGGATGTAATCGATAAAAAACCGACAGTTCGCCGCCTGTTTACGCGGTTGAAGCGCCCTTCCAGCAAGATCACTGTATGGGCACTGGTAGGAAAAGCCGGGACAGGAAAGAGCTTCAGGGCTAAACTTGTTCAGGAGAAACATAGTATTGACTTACTTATTGATGATGGTTTGCTGATCAAGGATCAACGTATTCTGGCCGGTCGATCAGCCAAGCGGGAGAAAAACCGCAGTCGCGCAGTAAAGAGAGCGATCTTTCACTTTGATGAACATGCTAAAGAAGTTAGAGATGTACTTCTGAATGAAAAGTTTAACAGCATATTAGTGCTTGGTACATCTGAAAGAATGGCTGGTCTGATATGTCAGAGGCTTGACCTGCCTCTACCGGATGAGATTATCACAATTCATGATATTGCCTCACCTGATGAAATTGCCCGCGCCAGAGATCATAGAGAGAACAAAGGGCAACATATCATTCCTGTTCCGGTAATAGAGATAAAGAAAGAACAGCCGGATCACAGAGTAGTGGATTCAATTCGTTTTTTCATGAATAATCATTCACTGTTGCGCTGGAAGAATAAAACTGTTGAGAAGGCTATTGTGCAGCCGCCTTTCAGCCGTATGGGTCGTTTATCCATATCTGATAAAGCTCTTTCACAGATGATAATGCACTGTGTTGCAGTACGCATTGAAGATGCAGAACTCTCAAAAATTACAATCAATCATACAGCTCATGGTTATGATATTGCTATTAGACTGGCACTGCCATATGGTGTAAGAGTTCCTGATAAACTGGCCGATTTGCAGCAGTATGTAGCTTCACATGTTGAACGTTATAGCGGTATTCATATCGATAACCTAGATATCACTGTGAGTGAATTCCTGGAGCAAATGACGAAATGATGAGTACGCAACCAATTCGCGCGCTGGCTTTAATGTCCTTCGGTCTTGACAGTCTTCTGGCAGCCAAGATGATAAAAGATCAGGGTATTGATGTTCACGGCATAACTTTCTTTTATCGTTTTGATAATCTTGCTAAAAAGAAAGCATCGGGTGAAATTTTTAAGAATGCCGAACTATTGGGTATTCCTGTCACAGTAATAGATATTTCAGATGATTTTTTACCAATTTTGTTAGATCCTCCTCATGGTTACGGAACTAATTTTAATCCTTGTATTGATTGTCATCTTTATATGTTCACCAGGGCAAATGCCATGATGGAAGAAATGGGAGCAAAGTTCTTAATTACCGGCGAGGTAATAGGACAACGTCCAATGTCTCAGAACAGTCAAACTATGGCTCATATGAATAAAGTTATGGAATTCAGTGATATTCTGGTAAGACCATTGTCTGCACTACATTTCCCTGAGACACTTCCCGAGAGAGAGGGGTGGATAGATAGAGCGGAATTATTAGATATTTCAGGTAGAAGTCGTAAACGCCAGTTTGAACTTGCAGAAAAATTAGGTGTTACACAATTTCCAGGACCCGGTGGCGGATGTATTTTAACAGTGCCTCAGTTTGGTGATCGGGCAAAAAAATTGAAAGCAAATCGATTGCCAGGCGCCATTACCGTTGAAGACCTTGAATTATTAAGATATGGCCGTCACTTATGGCCTTATGATCATCTTCATGTAATAGTTGGACGAGATGCAGATGATAATGATATGCTTGAGCAATTTGTCAAAGGACGTACTGTTTTTGAACCTCTGGATGTTGGCGGCCCACTGGTGTTGGCAGAAGGCGTCAGGAATGAAGATGATATAAAACTAATTGCAGAAATTACTGCCAGATACTGTGGTAAGAAGGCTCAAGGTGAAATTAGGATTGAGTGGAAAGACGCAGGAAAAGCCGGCATAATTTATGCTAAGGCTTATGATATAAAAAAATGTGAAAATTGGCGTATTTAACGTGTAAATGAGTTGACATTTAAGGCGTCATTTGGTATATTTATGGCGATTTATTTATAATTTAATTAAAGAAAATTAAAAGGAGACAATCATGGCCCATGTAATCTCTGATGACTGTATCAACTGCGGTGCTTGTGTAGGCGAATGCCCAGTGGAAGCCATCACTGAAGGCGATGAAAAGCATGTGATCAATGCTGATACCTGCACTGATTGCGCAGCTTGTACAGAAGTATGTCCAGTCGAGGCTATTTCGGCTGAATAAGTGGCAGCTTAAAGTTGATTGTTGCATGGGCAGAATCTTTGATTCTGCCCATTCTTATTAACAGGAGGTACTTTGATTATTCCCCGTGTTTTAAGTGTAGCAGGGTCTGACTCCGGTGGAGGTGCAGGAATTCAGGCAGACCTGAAGACATTTCATGCTATGGGTGTCTATGGTATGACTGTCATAACAGCGGTCACTGCTCAAAATACCAGACGGGTTCATGGCATAGAGAGTATTTCATCTGATTTTATTGCTCTTCAATTTGAAGCAGTTCTGTCAGATATTGGAGTAGACTCTGTCAAGATCGGTATGCTCTTTGATGCTGCTATTGTCCGCACTGTTGCCGGGAAATTAAGTGACGCTAAGATTCCCTATGTTATTGTAGATCCAGTAATGATATCAACTTCAGGGGATACATTATTAGAGGAGTCAGCTGTCAATGCAATCAAAGAAGTATTGTTACCTCAGGCCACGTTGATTACACCCAATATGGCAGAAGCGGCACTTTTGGCGGATATAGTTGTTGAAGATATTGATCAAATGAAAGAAGCTGCAATCCGTATTCATCGATTAGGATGTGCTGCGGTTTTAGTGAAGGGTGGGCATTTAGAGGGTGATGCCGTTGATCTTCTATTTGATGGTGAAAGCTTTATTACATTGACTACTGCCCGCATAGATTCATATAATACACATGGTACCGGTTGTACAATATCTGCTGCTATTGCAGCACTTATGGCAAAAGGATATTCTCTGCAAGCTGCTGTAGAGATTGCAAAAAAATATGTAACAGAAGCCATACGCAATGGTTTTCCACTTGGCAAGGGGCATGGTCCATTGAACCACTTTGTTAAAGTGGATGGAATGAAGCTATGAACCATGCAGATATGCCTCAATGCCTCTTACACACTTGCTGTGCTCCATGTGTTACTCATTCCTGGCAGGTTTTACGGAATTTGTACAAGGTAACTATATATTTTTATAATCCAAATATCCATCCGGTCAAAGAATACAAGTTAAGAGTAAATGAGATTAAAGAGCTTGGTGAGAAGTGGGGGTTTCCAGTTGTAACGGGTACTTATGATAAAGAACAGTGGTTTGCTGCTGTTAAAGGCCTGGAGACTGTGCCGGAAGGAGGCAGCCGTTGCCTGATCTGTTATCGCATGAGGTTTGAGCATACTGCGCGGATGGCTCTCAAGCTTAAAATTCCTTCAATTACAACAACATTAACCATTAGCCCACATAAAAAATCACAGCAAATCTTTACAATTGGGCATGAGGTTGCAGAGCAGTATGGCCTTGAATTCATTGAGATGGATTTCAAAAAAAAGGATGGATTCAGAGAGAGTTGCCAATTATCCAGAGAAGAAGGGCTTTACAGGCAGGACTATTGTGGCTGCATATACAGCCGTATGGAAGCTGAACAAAGACGAAAGAATAATAAAAAATGAAGATCTCTGAACAGATAGCTTTGATATTAGTGTTGAAGAGATGATTAGTCTATGCGTATTAATTCAATACGCCTGTTCAATGCGCGTCCTTCGGGTGTTTCATTAGATGCAATTGGAATAGCCTCTCCGTATCCAACTGCTTTCAGTCTAGACTGTGCAATGCCATTATCTATCAGATACGTCATTACAGATTCTGCACGACGTTGACTTAAATGAAGGTTTTTCATGGCATCGCCAGTGCTGTCAGTATAACCTTTGATCTCTATCTGAACTTCAGGATAGGCCTTTAAGGAGATTGCCGTTGTCTCTAATGCAAGTTCTGCTTCAGTTGTAAGAAGCGCTTTACCGGATTCAAATCTTACATTTTTTAATATCAACGGGTGGTGTATATCCGGCAAGACAGGTGTAACAGTTGCTTCTTCTTTTTCAACTTGTATGAGAAATTTATCTTCATGAATATTGGGGTGAGGATCATCGATATCTGGAATACCGTCTTTGTCGTTATCAAGGTCAGGCACACCATCATTGTCTTGAAAACCATCTACATCTTCGGCTAGAAGCGGTGCCATGTCATATACATCAGGCACTCCGTCCTTATCATTATCAAGATCAGGTGCGCCGTCTTCATCTTCAAAACCATCTATATCCTCAGGCTGGTTTGGTGCCTTGTCCATTAAGTCCGGTATACCGTCATTATCATTATCATAGTCCGGTTTGCCGTCACTGTCCTGGAAACCATCGATATCTTCAGCATGTTCGGGGTCCAGGTCATACTTGTCCAGAATACCATCGTTATCTCTATCATGCTTTCCCTTGAAATGAATGCCAACGAAAATTCTACAGCTAATGACTCCATTGTTGGCATCTCCGGTTCCACTCATATCCAGAATCTGTCTGAGCATGTGTCCATACCTGCCATCAATGCCAATAGATATTGTTTTATTCAGAAAGAACGAGAAACCCATGCCAAATAGTGCAGTTGCATGCATTTGACTGCCATGAATTGATTCTCCGGATTGAGGAACAGGGAACCATTTATCTCCACCTGATACATCACGAAGATTCCAGTGAGTCATACCTGCACCAATTGTCAGATACGGCGTCCAGAGACTATGCTCAAAAAATCTGTATTTAAGTGTTATTGACCATGGATACAAATATGTTCTAAAAGGAGCGTCTATTCTTTGCTGGAAATGAGAGTGAGCGGATCTGGGGCGTACCCAGGCCATGTCTATTCCCGCTCTTATATCCATATGTTCATTCAGAGTCAAAGAAAAATCAAATGCTGCCAGGGGATTTATAATCGATTGATCTATCTCACCACCAATAAGTTTAACAGCACCGGCCGAGAGATGAAAACCAATCTGGCCTGTTGCATATTGTGCGTGTAAGTACAGTGGAAGTGATAGTACTAATAATATTGAGAATAACATCTTACGTTTTAAATGAAACATTTTGTCCTCCGCCATTTATGGATGAACAAATATATTTGAAAAGGAGCATGATAGAAAAAATCCCCCGACAGGTTCACTAACGCAAGGTTTGCGTTCCCATCGGGGGCGCCTTAGGGGGTAATCTCTATTTAAATTACATTAATTCATCTTTCAGTATATAGTCTCTTTTGCAAAGGATGTGCCATTGTTAAAGGGCCCTGGGCAAAATTTTGTTTTTTGTACTTATAATCAGGAGTTTCGTTCGTTTTTTCCAGAGAATATGCTTTAATAACCGGATATCTCTATAATAATAGAAAAAAAATGGGAGTTTACAAGATGATTTTTCATTTTTTTGCTTTTGTGGAAAGAAATTACTTTCATGCTGAAATCTTGATATTTCAATATGTGAGATTTTTCACTTTTTTTATTATGATATCTCCATTACTGGTATTTATTCTAATTTCACTGCCGCCGCCATTGATTTTCCCGTGGCCGCTGATTATGCGATAATGATTTTCATTGATAGTTTCAATATTTATAGGGAAGTCCGAATGGATTTCATAATTTTGCCAGGCTCTTTTTTTGTATTTTATTTCAGCATCAATACGGGCTGGGAACTGCTCAGGTATTTGTAGAAAAATATCACCACCTCCACTACCCAGGATAATATTGTAGTCTTGAGAAAAATTCTCAACATTGAATTCAACAGAAATATCGCCACCATTTGTAGCAATCTCCATTGAGGCCTTAATTTCTATCAAGTCAATATCTCCACCGCCTGTACTCATTGCCAGCTTGCCAGCTACTCTTCTGCCTTCAATTGAGCCGCCACCTGTAATTGCTCTTATATTACCGTTGACATCAGCCAGGCATATTGCGGCACCGCCTGATTGCACTATTATCTCTCCACTTACATTGTTAATGTCAATATCTCCACCGCCACTGAATATATCTAATCCGTCGTTAATATATTCCACATCAATTTCACCACCTCCCGATTCAATTATCAATGTACTTTTAATGTCTGAGGCTGTAATCTCTCCGCCACCTGTTATAATACTGGCCGATCCGGTGATTTTTTCCACATCAATTTCACCACCTCCGGTTTTGGCATTGAGTGTGCCGTCAATATTAAAAATCTCAATCTCACCTGCACCCGTGTAAGCTTTCACGTCTGCCTGTATATTCATTATTTCTATATCGCCGGCACCTGTGCTGGCAGTAAGCCTGTTATGGAGTCCATTGATTGTAATGTCGCCGGAAGATAGTTTTACCAGGCAATTTGTATTCTCCGGTGCATGGATTTCATAACGGATATTTATCCAATTATGGTTCAAGTCTTTACCACCAAGCCGGATGACATTCGGATTGGACTTAAAAACTGCGTTAATATTTTTTTCAGTTTCTCTTGCTTCATCTTCAGAATTGACATCCAGTCTTATGATCTGGTAGACTTCTATTTGACTTTTATCCCAGACATTGATCTCAATATCACCATTGGTATCCAGTATCTCCAGTTTTTGGTTTTCACGGAAGTTAAAGGAGTGAGTTCGTTTTTGTGTCCAATAGCGGCCTCTTTTAGTTAATTCTTGTGAGCCTGCAACGGAATATGATATAAAAATGAAAAAAAGTAGCACTCTTGTTTTTAAAATATGCTTCAAAATATATCTCCTCATGATGTTGTAGCAGCATTATTTATAGAAGGTGCCAGTTGTGGTACCTGGTCAATAAGCAATGCCTTTACTACAGGATCAGATACTGCCCATGAGCTAAGTAAAGACCTTGTTTGTGTGTTAAAGGAGCGGCTGAGATAGCGCAAGGCCTTGATACGCAGCCCGTTTGTGTCATCATCCAGATATGTAGTGATAAAGCACTCTGTGACTTGTCGGTCACTAATAAATGGTCCCAGAAGTTCAAGAGCTTTGAATCTAATACCGGGATTTGTGTCTTTATTGGCCAGATTAATTAGAGCATCAATAACAGGGCGATTATGAATATTAGGCCTTATAAGATCTATATTTTTCAGGCGGATATTATCTTGTGATTCAGTAAGCAGGTTGACGGCCAGAGCACATTGGATAACCTGGTCTTCAAGCCGTGCGGTTAATGTTTTTTCATCTCTGTCCTTATAAGTCAGAGAGATCTGCGCATATTTATGCTCATTTTGTCGTATATCAAGGCTGGTGAATTGCTGTTGTCCCAGCATAAAAGCCAGTTTGTCACGCTGATTTCTTTTTTCAATTTGTCCACCGGTGTATATACCAATACATAAAATGAATATGCCAATGGCTGTTGACAAAAGATTTCTGTATGGGAACACTATACGGGGCCTATACTGCTTTGCACGCGGTCGCTCGTTTAAAGTCCGTATCCTGGAAATTAACTGATTACGCTGACTTTTTAATAATTCCATATCAGGCATAGATAGGGGGGGAGCTGTAATACTACGAATAAAGAGTGTATTTTCATCCAGAATCTGTTGACAGGAATCACAAGAGGTAAGGTGGTCTGCCACCCGTCTCTTTTTTTTATCGTTGAGCATGTCAGCGGCATATAGAAATATTTTTTTCTCTGATAGATGCTTCATGTTTTATTCCATTACAATGTATGTTTCAATTTTTTACGCATTTGGTGCGTAGCACGGAATACATAACTTTTAACAGTACCTTCTGTACAGTTCATGATTTCTGCAATTTCCTTTAATCGAAATTCCTGATAATACCTTAAAATAAATGCCACTCGCTGCTGTAATGGCAGACTATGTATAATAATTTCAATATTTTCGGTAATCTCTTTTCCTTCTAACTGTCTGTCAGGAAGAGCATTGCTATCTTCTGGTATCCATTGTGCATGTTCTCTATTATCCTTCAATTCATCCAGAGAATAGTGATGTCTGTGTGTACGTCTTTTCCTGAACGATAAAGCTGTGTTTACGGCAATCCTGTAGAGCCATGTGTAAAAACTTGAATTGAATCTGAATTTACCAATGGATTTCCACACGCGAATAAACACATCTTGATAAACGTCTCTGGCATCGTCTTGATTTCCCAGCATTTGAATGAGAAGCGCCATAATACGCTGATCATATTTGGAAACCAACACGTCAAACGCCCGGAGATCGCCGTTCTGAACTTTTATTATCAGATCTTTTATTTGGGCACTTCCCAGCATAATGAGTTCTTATTGGTTTGACTCCACTAATCGCAGAAAGGTTTGCAATAAAAGATAAGTAAATGAATTGTATTGTCCAAGAAAAAACCCGGTACGTGCATGCCGGATGTTATGCTAAAAAAAAGGGTGCTCTGTTGAATCGTGTGGGTAAATACTAAATTTTGCCAGAGCTTATCACAGATACGTAGGGATATAAAATTTAAAATGAAAGAAGAGCAGGAGCATTGTCCACGAAATACACTCCAGATACACGAGGCTACCCGGCCCTGCCTGAAGAGCAGGAGCATTTGCCTACGGAAAAGAGCGGAAAAAACGAAAAAGAGCACTCGCACAGAGATCATGAGACCACGAAGCCGCCCTGCCCGGCCTGAAAGATATTGATGAATGCTGGTGGAACATTGATGGGACTGCCGCTGTTGCCTGCACAAATGCCTCCCCGGCAGAGACAACGTTAAGTCCGTATTTGTCATTGCGAGGCGTTCTGTGCCGTGGCAATCTCCTTGCGCTATACTCGTGTAACCTACAGTTTCCGCTGATGTTTGATGAGGCTTTTGCGATGCGTCTCCGGAGTAATAATGTTAAGTAAAGTATTTTTTTATAATTGTATTTTTTTTGTTGTTCGTCTTGTTCGTTTTGTTCGTTGCTAAATTTTTGTTCTTGCAACATACGTTTTAATACCAGCCCTCCATTCACTGGGGTGGAGATATAGTAGTTGACGTATGATATTGGGAGCTGGCAGCTAACAAAAGAGAAAAAGATATAGAGATTAGCAACGAACAAGACTAACAAAAAGAACAAGAGAGAAAAAGATATAGAGAAGGAAAGAGGCCCCGTATATTGTCGGGGCCTCTCTATAATAGATTTATTTTGAGTAAGTATCATCCGGGATGATGAGATTTATCTCAATAGATTCACGCGTTGTTTCAGCCATGGGATTTCCCTGAACAGTTGTAATTACTTTCATGGGAAGCCATATATTGTCAAATTGCTTATATTCAAGGAATTGTTCGATGAGTTCTGCGGGTCCCTGTTGAGTTTCTCCCTGAAATTTCATACCCCATGGGCGGGAACTTGACAGATCAATAAGCAGGTGAAAAGAATGATCATTCTCTGTAATTAAGAGATCGGCCACTTTCTTTCCATCTATCTCGGTTTCCTCCAGAAATTGGACTGTTTTTTTAGATGGATCTGCCAGAACATATAAAAGGTCACGTAACAGAGTCTCCTGGTGTTTTTTTAATTCTGTTGCGGGCATAATCATTTCGCCTCGGCCGGGTACTATTTGCCAGCCGGATTCCGGTGTGACTACAATTTTAACCGTACCCATAGGCGTCTGCATATCCGTGCGCATCAAATCCGGGAATGTAATCCATGATGTTGCTTTCAAATTCATACCCATCATTGAAATATTTGCATTGGTCAGCATGGTTTTTACAGCAGCAATATTATCACCCCCAAGTTCTTTTCTGGCTGCTTTAAGAATTGACATGCCGCGGGCCAGAGAGGCTCCGTTTGCCTGCTGTAGTTCTTCTCCCTTTGGTTTTGGAATTGAGATGTCAATATTATTGACCTTTCCAAGTGTTGATAGTGGTTCATCAAAATTAGCGGAATTACCAACAACGAGTATGCGCATATCATCTGGTTTGAGATATTTTTTGGCTACAGATTGTACATCTGCCCGTGATACTTCTTCAACGCCGGCTTTAATCGTATCCATGAAATCAGCAGGATATCCAAAATAAGCAAGACGCAGAAGGCGGTTTATAATTTGTCCCTTTGTTTGGAAGTTGAACACATAGCTGTTTAGATAAGAATTTTTGGCATTTTGCAGCTCGTGTTCTGTTACCTGGCTATTCTGCATAAGGCGGATCTCTTCAAGGATTATCTTGATTGCCTTGACAGTTGACTCTGATTTTGTCTGGCAGCCACATGTAAATATTCCGGGTACCTTGAACCCTGCGCCATAATTACCATATACGCTGTAGGCCAGGCCTTCGTCAGTCCTGACGCGTTTAAAAAGTCTGTCTTTGGATAGTATCTGGTTCATAATGGTTAGAGCGGGATAGTCAGGATTGTCCTGTGTACCTCCAATATGTCCAAGTAGAATATTTGACTGATTGACATCTGTTTTTTCGATATAATTGACTGATGAGTCAAATGTATATTTAACTGTTGCAGCAGTTTTTGGGGCAGCCGGACCTTTTGCCCATCCGGAGAAAGTCATAGAAATCTTTTTCTTCATTTCTTTCCAGTTGAAATCTCCCCAGACCGCCATTGTTATGTTGTTCGGATGGAAGAATGTTGCATGGAAATCAACAAGATCCTGCCGTGTGATGGCATCGATGGTAGCATACTCAATATGCCGGGCATGAGGAGAGTGTGTGCCATATATTAATTTATCAAATTCTCTGTTTGCAATGGCGGCTACATTATCATTACGCCGTGATATACCACTTCTGGCTTGTACTTTGATAAGGTCAATTTTATCTTGAGGGAATTGAGGGAACATGAGCAAATCGGCCAATACTTCGAGCCCTTTGTCAATATCTTCTTTTAAAACGGAGATAGTTGCTCTGCCTGAACTTATACCTATAGATGTTTCTACTGTAGCTGCAAGAGTCTCAAGGGTTGCGTCTAATGCATCTCCGGGGAATTTCTTTGATCCGCCTGATCTCATTACCTCTCCGGTAATGCCTGCAAGGCCTGTCTTGTCTGCATCTTCATGTATAGAGCCTGTACGGATCAAAGCCCTGAGGTCAATAGTCGGGTAGTCCTTGTCTTCAACCAGCAGTAACTCAAGGCCGTTCGGTAAAACAACCTTGTGCACTTTGGGAAGTTTAATCTTATTCAATTTTGTAAATTCAAATTTATCTTTTGGCCCTTTTTGAGCCATTAGTGGTATGGCCAAAAATAATAAAGTCCATGCAATGCGCTGGAATAGTCTGGAAATGTAGTTCATAATTAAAATCCTTTCATTCGGCAGGCTTACTGTGCCTGTACAATTTCTGCAATCGTACGGTTCTTTTTGTTCAGATATGTATGTGCCATTTCCATTACATCGTCGGCAGTAAGTTTTTGCACATCTTCATACTCTTCGAAGAATTTTTTCCATCCACCCAATTTAATTTCAGCATTACATAGAGCAGAAGCGATTCCGGCATTAGATTTCATGGTATTGATCATACCTTTTTTTGTATTACGTTTATATTTGTTTAACTCATTGGGAATCACTGCTTCGGTTTTTGCTTTTTCAATAATTATATCTATGGCATCCAGGCATTCCTGGGCTGTGTGACCTTGAGCCGGAACAGCATAAAAAGCAATGAGGTTTGGATATTTGTTGCCGGGGAAGCCGTTAAAGGCTCCACAGTCAATGGCAATTTTCTGTTTTTTGACTAATTCGGTGTATAGCCAGGATGAGCGTCCCTGTCCCAAAATATTTGCCAGAGCTCCCAGCGCAGCATCATGAGAATGTTTTGCGGCTGGTCTGTGGTATCCAAATAGCAGGATGGGTTGTGACTGAGCCTCTACTTTTACACGACGCTGGCCCCACTGTTCCGGCTCAATCGTTCTAGGCGGCAATGGTTTTGCGCTTCCGGGTATTCGGCCAAAATATTTTTCAGCCATGGCAAAGACTTCTTTTGGTTTAACGTCACCGGCAATACCTACAACAATATTTGATGGAATGTAGAATTTATTAAAATAATCTATTACATCCTGGCGTGTAATTGCCTGAATATCCGACATGTGTCCGACTACAGAGTGATGATAGGGGTGAGATTTGAAGGCCGATGCAAATAAGTCTTCCATTAATCGTCCAATAGGCTGCGTCTCTGTTCGTAGTCTTCTTTCTTCAATTACCACATTGCGTTCTTTGTAGAATTCACGAAATACAGGATTCATGAAGCGGTCTGATGTCAAAGCCATCCAGAATTCAAGGCGATTGGAAGGAAGGGCATTGGTATATTCTGTATTGTCAGTTCCGGTTCCGGCATTAAGTCCGGCTTCACCTTCATTATCAAATAGATCAACAAGTTCATTGGTGATAACATATGTTTTGGCTTTAGCCTGAAACATATCAAACGCGCTCTGAAGAATTTCCAGACGTTGTTTCTCCGGATTTATTTTTGCTTTTTCAGTTTGAAGAAGCGCATAGACAGAGTCCAGAGACGAGAGTGCCAGTTTTTCCTCATCATAATTATTAGTGCCTACAATCTCAGTTCCTTTGAAAGCCATATGTTCTAATAGATGAGAGATACCGGTAATGCCGTAGCTCTCGTTGGCAGAACCTACATCGGCATATAGATTGAATGATACAATCGGGGCATCATGTCGCTCGAAAACAATCCATTTCATACCGTTTGACAGAGTATGTGTGGCGATATTACTTTGTATCTGCTCAAAGCTTTGCGCCATTGACATGCTGTAAAGCACTGCAAGTACAGCAATTAAAATTTTTTTGCCCAGGGTTTGATGTCTCATACAGGCACTCCTTAATTTGGTAATTAGTGACTTTAGTGCAAATTATAAATTGGTAGATAAGTACATAATGTAAACTAATATAGTGACAATGGCAAGTATAATATTGTGCTTGAGGTTGCAGGATATGTGGTTTTTCTCTTGACAAGGTAATAAAATATCGTTACATTTTTCTTTAATATATAATAATTAATAGTTTCCAGCAATTATGAACCCCCTGCTTTCCCCGATTATTTTCATTTTTTATGTTAAAGGGATGTTCATTAGACTTGTTATAGAGCTACCTAATTGTAATTCCATTGATCAGGTATGAATAAGGGGGAGTGATGGCGAGAATTCTTATTGTTGAAGATGATGATGAAATCCGTGAGTTATTATCTGAAACCTTGATTAGATGGGGACATGAGACAGTACTGACAGCAAATGGCCAGGAAGGATTTAATCAGTATCGTAATGGTAGTTTTGAACTGATTCTTTCTGATATACGTATGCCTATCATGGACGGACTGGCTCTTCTCAAGAGTATTCGTGAAAAAGATAAAAAAATACCCATAGTTATTATCACTGCTTTTCCCACGGTTGATTCAGCAGTTGAAAGTTTGGGCCTTGGTGCCGATCATTATCTGGTAAAGCCGGTTAATTTTGATGATCTTAAGGCCAAGGTTAACAAGTGTCTGGAAAAGGGTCGTATTCAGGGTAAAGTAGATCAGTTGCAGCGTTTGACGGTGCTGCAATGGATTTTGATTCCTCTTGCTTTGGCTGCCGGTTATTTTCTTGCAAACATATTATAAAGAAAGTTGCAGTGTTGAAAGATTGGCTCAAACTTAATCAATTGCCTAAACTTAATAATCCGGTGTTGATTGCCGCTTGGCCGGGTATGGGCAAGGTGGCTTTTACAGCTGTAGCTTACTATAAAAAACAGTTACATGCACAGGTTCTAGGTGATATTAAGGGGCCGGAGTTTTTTGCACCTACTGGTTCTGTTGTAAGGAAACAGGTAGTCAGAGCTCCGGAACCTGCAGAAAATCGTTTATATGTTTATCAGTCAAAAGATTCAGGACGTGATGTTGTTTTTTTTCTGGGCAGTGTCCAGCCGGTTCCTCATATGGAGTATATATTTGCACATCGAATTATAGATGTGGCAGAAAAATTGGGTGTCTCTCGAATTTACACTACAGCTGCCGCTCCTTCGGATATGCAGTTGAAAGATACGCCCCGTGTATTTGCCGTTCCCAACAATAGTGATATATTAAAAGAATTGTTGAATCATGAAGTATACTTTATGGGAGACGGTAGTATTGCAGGGATGAACGGACTACTTGTCAGTGTTGCCCGTGAAAGAGATATGGATGGTATCTGTCTGTTGGGTGAGATTCCTTTTTTCACAGTACAGATTGAATATCCCAAGGCGTCTTTGCAGATAATTCAAGTTCTTTCAAAAATGCTGGGTCATTCAATTGATTTTGTCGATCTGGAGATGTATGCCGAAGAGAAGCAAAAGGATATTGAGCCTCTGGCTCATCTGTTGAGTAGAGAGAGAGCTGAACCTGATACGCATGATATGGGCAGTTCGATGATTTCACCTCATGAAGAGAAAGTGCCAAAGTCAGTTAAAGCGCGTATAGAAAAGCTCTTCAGGCAGGCAGAATCGGATCGTGCCTATAAAAGCAAAATGCGCCTCAAAGAAGAGCTTGATAATTGGGGCGTTTTTCAAGATTATGAAGACAGGTTCCTGGATTTATTCAAGAAATCGCAGGGTGATTCATGATTATTTAACCCTGTGTAGGGGGCATCTGGATGCACCTTGTTGTAAAGAGCAAGAGCAAGAGCAGTTAACCACGGAATACACAGAGGACACGGAGCCTCCCCGCCCTGCCTTACAATATGAAGGCCTGAAACTGGTTTGTGCTAAGGTGCCTGGTAGTTTGTGGGATGTACATGTCGTTAAGATATAGTCTTATTTGAGTTGTCAATGCTTGTTGATAGCTTTATGATTGGTAAAGTACCAGGGAGTCTGTGGCATAATGTTTCCCTGGTACTTTTTTATTACACTTTTTTGTAAATGTTTTTTATTATATCAAAACCTACCGGAAACATTTCCTTATTTCAGCAGCAGCATTTTTTTGAATTTTGCGATGTTACCTGATTCTATTTTGTAATAGTATATACCACTGGGCAGGTGATCTCCATTAAATGGGATTTGATGTAGTCCTGCATTTTGTTGTTTATCCAGTATGACTTCAACTGTTTGTCCCAGAGAATTGTATATAGTTATTTTTGTCCGTATACTTTGTGGTAGTTGATATTGAATAATAGTTGAGGCATTAAAAGGATTGGGATAATTTTGTGTAAGTAGAGTTGTTTTTGGTTGTGCTGTATCTTCTTCCACATCAAGTAAAAATTCTTCTTCGTTAAAAACTGCTAAGCCAAAACTTGTACCGATCCAAAGATTACCATGGCTGTCTGTTGCCAGTGAGCTTACATTTATATAAGGTAATCCCGAATTCGCTGGTGTAAAGTGCTCAAACGTATCTCCATTATATTTAAATAGGCCTGCACTGGAGGTGCCGAACCAGTGGTTGCCATTTACACCTTCAGCTATGTTTATTATGGAGGTGAATGTGCCCTGTACCAATGTCTCCCAGTTTTGTCCGTCAAATCGGTTGATACCGCCAAAAATTGTACCTGCCCAAAGAATACCTTTGCTGTCAAAAAATAGTGATTGTGCTGTTTGATCCAGCATCAGTGTGTTTGATCTGTCATATAGCGACCAGTCGGTTCCATCATACTTAAGAATTCCATCCCATGCAGTGCCAATCCAGATTGTACCGGTAGAGTCCATGACAAGGCAAGTAATTAGATTATCTGTAATAGGGCTGTTGTCCTTGTTGAAAGTCTGCCAGTTTTGTCCGTCAAATTTGAGGAGGCCTGACTCTTGAGTTCCTATCCATATATTATGGGCTTTATCGGCTAATATATCATGGGCTTGTATGTTCTGAACTCCTGAACTATTGATACTGTAGCTAGTCCAACTACCGCTTTCATAGCATAAGAGGCTATCGGCCTTGATAGCCCAAATTCGATTTTGTGAATCAATGCAAATATCTCTGACACCTCCACTAAGAATTGAGCTTTCAATGTTACTTATATCTGGTGAATCTGCTGTATTATAGGTATAAATTCCACGATAACCGTGGCTTGTCCAAAGTAAATCTTGTGCCCCGATAGCCAGATCGTATATTCTATTTTCCTGCAATTCTGAGTTGGAGAGTGAATAGCTGGTATGATTTAGTCCGTCAAATTTTATGATGTTACCATCCTCGTAGGCCATCCATACATTGTCTTCAGAATCTACATGGATATTATAGCAATCTTTGAGTGGGAATCCCCAATATGTGGAACGATAGTTCTGCCAGTATGTCTCTTTATAGTTTGAAATATAGTAGTTCCAAAGCTTTAGCCAGAGCTTATCGTTTTTATTTATAGAGATATCCCAAACTCTATTTGTGGGCAGCCATGAGTTATCTTCAGTAAATTGAGTAAAACCAAGGTCGTCATATTTATAAATTCCTTCTTCCCATGTTGCTATCCAGAGTTCATTTTTTGAATTTACAGCCAGGTCGGTAATTTTATTCTTAGGAGCATTTGGAGTATTCTGATATTGTTCCCATTGGCTTCCGTCATATCTGTAAAGCCCCGCTTCAGTACCAATCCATAAATTATTTTGCAGGTCTGTTGTCATTGGGAAATTGCTGTCATATGAAGGTTGTATTGGAGAAGATTGTTTTGTCCATTCAGTGCCATTAAAACGAAACAGTCCCCATGCCATCATCCATATATGTCCTTGCTGATTTATGCTTATAGACCGTACATATCTTCTTAGGTTATCTTCAGGCATATTAGGCTCAATGGAGTGCCATGCTGTCCCATCAAACATGATAAGTCCTGAACCGTATGTGCCTGCCCAGAGTATACCCTGTTTATCAAATGCCATGCAAGTAATTAGATGACAAGGCAAATTTGAATTGGCACTATTGTAGAATGTGCGTTCACCTGTGTGTTTATCCAGCCTGATAATACCACTTCCGCGAGTGCTAACCCATATAGAATTTTCATCTTCCACAATTTCAGAAGGAGCACTACCTGTTGTATAGTTATACCAGCCTGGATGTTGGGCGTGTGTGTTGGTTATTGGTAGAATAAACAGTATGAAAAACCAAAATTTAATGCAAGATCGTGAGTTCATGGTGCATCTCCTTCAGTTAGGTGGCCGGCAGATAAGTGGAAAGTTTTAAAATGGAATAATTTATAATTGTAGTGTAAGGGTTGAAAATAATAAAGTCAAGTAGAAAAAGACGCGGCTGGTGATATCGGTTATATGTAAAGAACAAATCAGTTGTATAGTGTGCATCTGGATGCTCTTTGATAAAGAACCGAATAAAGAGCAAGAGCAGTTAACTATGGAATACACAGAGGACACGGAGCCTCTCCGCCCGGCCTTACAGTATGAAGACCTGAAACTGGTTTATTACTCGTTCACACAGCCTCAGAACATGGGAACGAGAAGATAAACGCAGAGGCACAACAACATTCTTGCTTTTTATCATTTACAATATTCAAAACAGCACCAAATATTAGCCTACCGGACAATCCACAGATCCATCTGTGGCCGTGAGATGAAACGGCAGCCGTTTTCAGTTACTTCAATGATCTCTTCCAAGGTAGAAACACCCCTGCCGGCTACAGTCAGTCTGGGTTCAATTGTAAATATCTGACCTTTTTCAACTTTCAGGTAGGGTGAATTTTTGTAGCGATCCCAGCGGGGACAGAATAGTGCTGAGCCGTCATGTGCCTGGCGGCCAACCTGATGACCCAGGCCGTGGGGGAATTCTTCATAACCGCGTTGGACTATGTAGTCTCGGGCCACTTTATCTATTTCCCAGCCAGCCTTGCCGGGCTGTATGGCTTTGGCTGCTTTCTGAATGGCATCACGGATAGTCTCAAATCCTTTGATTACATCGGCTGGTACATCTTTTTCGCCTTCAGGCGGGAAGTACCAGGTACGTTGCAGGTCAGAGACATAGCCTTCAACCCTTACACCAAAATCGATGTTCATGATATGTCCAGGCTCGATCAGTCTATCTGTGGGGCCAGCGTGACAACCTGCACTCTCAGGACCGGTGAATACAGCCGGACATTGTTCCGGATCCCATGCGGGGCTGAGGCCGCGTTCTTCCATCTTCGACTTTATAAAAGTGGCAACATCGATCTCAGAATGGCCCGGTTTGACAAATTCTGTTACTTCATCGAAAATGCGCATGGTCTCGTTGATTGCTGCGGTGATCCGCCTTATCTCTTCCTTACTTTTTCTACCTCTCAATGCTGCCATGAGTGTTTCCGAACTTTCCACTCTATCTTTGAAGGGCGTATCTTCAAGGTATTCCATGAGTGTTATGTACATGCCGTGGGTGAGGCCGTCAGCTGTGACGTCATTTACTGAGTAATTGATGGCAATACGCCGGGGATTATTTTTCTCAAGCACAGGAATGAGCTCATCTTTAATGGAATTTGTATAGGAAATGATATCGTAGTCTGCGTGATCAGCAACATTGGCAGCGTCAATTTTGCCAACTATTGCCATGGCCTTGCCATCTGCAAATATGATAAAGGCGGCAGGCCAGGTTACATGCGAGCCAAAGATCAGATCCAGAGCCGGGTCGTGAATTGCAGATGATTCACGGACAAAGGTTATCCAGGCATCAATACCCATTTCTGATAGTATAATTGAAGCTTGTTTGATTTTTTCGTTGACCATAGTAGACCTCGTTTCAAATTACAAATGACAAATTTAAAAGAGCAAATTACAAATTACAAATTACAAAGAGCAAATTCCAAAAGGCAAAATACAAATAGCAAAAGACAAATTCCAAAGAGCAAATAGCAAATTTCAACTTGATATATTATTACTCCGGCGATAAAATACCTTGCATAAATATTGAAATTTCACGGTGCTGCAGTGTCAACTTTTTTCGCCCTCCGGAGGAGAATTCTTTTATTGCCGGATTAATAATCTCAATCACCCTTAAAATCAGCAGTGTAGATCTAATTACCTCCGAACAATTTATATACTTTTGAGTTGAATGTATCACCTTTCCATCGATATCGATATCGGTGTCGCTATCGGTTCTTTCGTTTATAAACAGCAGAACAACAAACGATTACGAGACCGAGACTGATACCGAATGTCTTGTGCACAATTGAATTATTATTCCGGCGATAAAATACCTTATCAAAGCTCAAGTGCCGACCAATATGCAGATGGCAATATGGCCATGGGCTGTCCTCCGGACTCGGTGAACATACGCAGCATTTGTAGTTCCAGAGGTTCTGCTGCTTGTATTTTTATGCCATAGAGCCTGGGCATGAAACGGGACAGATCAAACCAGGGTGATGTTGGAATTTCAAGCCATTGAACACGATCTGTCGATTTAATGCCGGCCATGGACTTTGCTATGCGGATTGCATCGTCAAGTCCGCCCAGTACATCGACCAGGCCATTGGCCTTTGCAGCCCTGCCCGACCAGATACGGCCGCCTCCCAGAGCACGTACGCTGTCAACGGAGAGGCCCCGTCCTGCAGCAACTTTGGCCACAAATTCTCTATACATTGTTCGAATCCGTATTTCCATTAAATCTTTTTCTTCTGGTGTCAGATTACGTTCAGGCAGAGGAAGACCCAGTATCGGCAACCTGTATCCGTGCAGCAAGTCAGCATGTCGACCGGTCTTTACCTTATCAGTTTTAAGACCTATATGGTTGGCAAGGCCCTTATTCCACATCCACGCGCCAATGACACCGATAGATCCTGTCAAGGTTGAGGGGCCTGCAACAATTGTATCGGCATCCATGGAGAGCCAATATCCTCCTGATGCTGCAACACGTCCCTGAGAGACTACAACGGGCTTGAGCTTCTTGCATTCACGAATGGACTGTGCTACCCAGTCTGATGCCATGCCGTCGCCTCCGGGAGAGTCGACACGGAGCACAACGGCCTTGACTGATGGATCTACAGCTACCGTGCGGATCTGTTTTTCCAGGCTGCGGGCGTTTATGCCCTCATCTGTTGCACAGCTTCCTTCTGCGTAGACAATGGCAATTTTGGGACGTGCTCCCCAGTCCGATCTGCATGTATTGCGTTTGTGCAGTTCGTTTTTACTTATGAGTCTTTTCGGAACCTTTTCAACATCCGTGATTATATTGGAGAGGCTGCTCCACCGCGCCAGCGTATCTACCAGACCTATCTCCGCCGCCTCCCGAGCCAGGAATATGCCCTGCGTTTGTATGAGTGAATCAATATTTGATGTAGTCATCTGTCGGCCATCAGCTACGTATTTAACAAATAGTTGATGCAGATCATCGAGCCATGCCTGGCGTTGTATGCGGTCAGCCTCTGACATTCCGTTGCGTGCATAGTTTTCAAATGCAGATTTCCATGGAAAGAAACGCCACTCTTCAAAGCCAATTCCAAGTTTATCCAGCATGTCTTTTATATATGTACGCGACATGGCATAACCCTGCATCATAATAAGGCCGTCAGGATCGAGTATCAGTTTATCGGCTACAGATGCAAGATGAAAGCCTGCCATTCCCGGTCTGTCAATGAAAATGATAATACGCTTACCCTTTGCTTTCAGCTCGTCTAGTTTACGCCTTATCTCCCAGGCCAATTCAGCGGACGGGCCTATGCCGGAGAGGCGGATTGCCACGCCGGCCACGCCGGAATCATTTAATGCATCATTTAATGAGTGGAGAATGCCTGTCAATGTCTTTATACGGCCACCACCCCAGCGAGGACGGCGGTAGACTACCTGGCCTTCAATTTCCAGTGAGAGGTAGTCACTCTGCTGTCTGAAGTGTCTGTCTATATTGTTGCTGCCCGCATCACCTGTGTGAAGGCATAGTGAAACACGTGATGCATCTTGAGATAAAGGTAAGATACCGGAGAAACCCATATTTTTCAGTTGTACTCTACATGCCAGGCGAAAGTTTTCTTCACCCGCCCATTGTAGTGAGAGTGTGAGTCCGGGTATGGGGTCGCCGGCTGCTCCTATTGTCCAGTTTGATGATGATTCCGTATTATCATTATCCGGAGAGTATTGTGTAAATAATGTAAAAGCAGTTTTTTCCCATGGCCGTAATCCGGCGGCATAGCGATGTTGTGCTCTATTATGCTGTAGAGAAAATTTTGTAGATCCGCCTATTGACAGATGGGCAGATGGCCGCCATAACAGACCAGTTGAGATATAGTCATCACTATGCATTTGAGAATTTCCGGCACTCCAACCAATGCCCATTCCCACTGCAAGCTGCCGTGAACCAAAACCTAATGCTGCCTGGCAAGATGAAGCCATATTATATTTATCATTTATCTTCGAACGTTTTGCAGTATGTATGGTTCCAAAACTCAGATGTTTGATTCCGGTAAATATTCCCATGTGCCGCCATCCTTGGGAGCTGCTATAACCAATGATACTCTGATGCCCGTTGATAAAATTGCTCATTGCCGGATTGTGAAAACCCAGCAGGCCATTGCCATATACTTCCGGCGGGGCAATGTTGAATTGACCGGAGATCCCGAGTGGCGGAAATACGGATTGTGCCGTTGTCAGATTTGAAAAAAGGCAGATGATTGATATACAGATAATGCGTTTCATAGATACTCCGTTATTTCCATTTGACATAGTGCTTAATTTTAAGTAAATATTTACTTGAAGTCAAGGAGGGATGGTAAAAAGCAAAAAGCAAATAGCAAATAACAAAAAACAAATTCCAAATTCCAAAAGACAAATAGCAAATACCAAATAGCAAATAGCAAATACCAAAAAGCAAAAAATAAATGGATCGATGTTTAACCGAGTGTGTAAATTAGAAAATATGTGTATGCTGGTCGTAGGTTATAGGAGATTTTAGACAGGCCTTTTGGAAATAGTGCCATGAACTTACCCTTAAAAGACAGATCTCTTGCCCTGAAAGGGCAATACATACCAGCCCCGGGCATCGCCCGGGGTATGGAATTAAAAAACATCCAGCCCTGAAAGGGCGATATATAAACAATTAGTCCCAAAGATATTTTTCAAGAAATCGATTAAACCTTTTCCTTATCTCGCCGGTCTAACAGATAAGTAGAGCAAAAAGGAGTGTATGCAGGAAGCAGCTGCTATAAAAAAATGTCAATCCGGTGATGCCAGGGCGTATCGATATATCTATGATAATTACGGTCAGTCGCTCCTTGTGGTTGCCAGGCGTATGTTGGGAAATGATGCTGACGCCGAGGATGCGGTTCAAAACACTTTCATTCGTGTCTATCGTTCTATTAGCAGTTTTGAAGGGCGTTCCCGTTTTTCTACTTGGCTGCATCGGATTCATATTCGTGTCTGCCTGGATATTCTTGCAAAACGTCGGCCGGAGACATCAGAGAATATTCAGTTATTAGCCATAGTTGATACGCCGGATCCTGAGTTGAAAATGACGTTGGATGCTGCAATTGCGGATCTGCCTGAACGCCAGCGTGCCTGTTTTGTGCTGCATACAATTTCTGCAATGAAGCAGGATGAAATTGCATCTGCTCTGGGGATCAGTCCGGGTGGAGTTAAGTCAAATATTTTTCATGCACGACAGAAGTTGAGGGCGGTGTTGTCGTAAGTTCAAGAAGGGTAGATTATGATCTGTAAACATTACCTTGCCTATCATACGGGTAGTATGGATGAAACGAGCTGGCAAGCACACTTGCTGATATGTGATACCTGCCAAAAGGCTGCGGCAGAGGATGCTGTAATAGAAGATCAGCTGCGCCATGCTGCGATACCGCTGGCGGGTGAGGACTTGTGGGACTCAATTGAATCTGCGTTGGAAAATGAGGCCGGCAGGCCGCGTATGAAGCTGTTTCACTCTGATATATGGAAATGGGCCGGGCGCATAGCCGCAGTGCTGATTGTTGGTTTGGGCCTGGGCTATGGATTAGGCGTCAGAGATACAATCAACGTAGGTGGTACTTTGAGTTCCGGAGCAATTAGTAGATTGGAGAATCGTGAAAATACCTTCGTTTATTCTATTTCAGAGCTTACCGGTCGTGCCAGAGTCCATAGCGCATCATTGACGCTTGATGACAGGCTGCGCTACCGTGATTATCTGGAAAATTTGGATGTACAGATAGCTAATGTGCGTGAAGCATTGAGAACAAATCCGGGTAATCGTCATCTGCGAAAAGATCTTCTTGACGTCCTGGAAGAAAAGAAGATGATACTTGAAGAGATGCTGCAGTATAGATCACCTCAGATTGCTGAGATGAAAGATGCAGTTAATATATAAAATCTATAGAAGGAGAATGTCATGATGAGACGAGGGATGATAGCAGTATTGTGTTTGATGGGTGTCATAAATATAGCAATAGCCAATAATAAAAGTGGTTCAGTAAAGACACGGACACTAACACAAAAGCTTGCCGTCAAATCCGGCAGCCTGCTGGTTATCAATGATACGCGGGCAGATATTTATATATCAAATAGTGAAGTTAATGAAATATCAGTGATAGCGCGTATTGAGGTCCGTCATCGTAATGATGATGCAATTAAAGCCTATTTTGAGCGATGTAGTCTTTTATTGCGCTCTTACAGGCGGGGTTATAAGTTGATATTGGATGTGCCGCGCTTTAAATCAAAAGGCGGTTTTCTGCGTGATCTTTTCAGAGATGGTGATAATGCTTCCGTATCAATTGAATTGGAAATTACTCTGCCTGAGAAAATGGATATTGAGCTGGATAATAAGTATGGTGATGTGGAAGTCAAAAACATTAACGGAAGACTGGAAATTGAAAATCAATCGGGTGAAGTACATATTGAAGGTGGAGGTGGGAACCTTTATCTAAAGAATAGTTATAAACCTGTATTTATTGATAATTTTAATGGTACACTCAATATTAGGAATTCCAGTGGTTCGGTCGATGTTGTTGATATTGGCGGTGATGTGGAAATTGTCAGCAGTTACAAGCCGATCAATTTTGAAAACATTAAAGGCATGCTGCTAATAGATACCCAGTCTTCTGATGTCACTGGGAAAAGCGTCCATGGCCACTGTGAAGTAATTACCAGTTATAAGAGTGTCAGGCTGGAAGATATTGATGGAGATCTGCATATAAAAGCAAGTAGTTCAACAGTAGATGTTAGCAATGTTACAGGAGATGCAAAAATTGAATCGAGTTATAAAAGAATTCAAGTGGACAGTGTAAGAGGCCGTCTGGATATTATCAGCCAGTCGGCTAATGTGCAGGTTCATGGTGTTGGTGAAACTTGTAATATACGTACATCTTATAAGTCTGTAGATGCCTCTGATATAGCGGGCCGGCTTGAGATAGATGCAGGATCTTCTCAAATTGATATAAAAAATATAGGTGCTGATGTCTCTCTGGAATCATCATACAAACCTATTTCTGTGTATGGAGTGAAGGGTAGTCTGGATATTCGAGGGAATTCTTCCGGGATTTTTGTTGAAGATATTGAAGGCCCAGTTGATATTCAAACATCGTACAAGCCTGTGGAAGTAAAAAATATTCACGGGACATTGGATATCGCTGCAAATTCAAGTGCTGTATTGGCTGATGGTGTGCATGGCGACGTATGCATCAATAATTCATATAAATATGTAATTTTAAAGCGTACATCCGGTAATATTCTGGTAAATGGTAAGAGCAGCCCCATTGAAGTGTCTGATATTCAGAGTCTGCCCAGGGGCGCAAGAATCGAACTTATAACAACCTACAAGCCGGTAAAACTATCAATGCCACGTCAAACAAAGGCAGCAATCCGTGCTAATACACAATATGGCAAGATTAAATGTGACTGGCCTGTTTATTTGAATGATGATGGTCGTCATGTGCTTCCCGATGGAGTAGATAAGGATGCTGTCTCTGTTGTTATAGAGACCACGCATGATATTACAATTCGGAAAGAGTAGAGAGGTGGGTACAGTATAGAGCTGAATTAATTGAATATTTTGAACTCAGTGTATGGATAGAAATTCCAAGTTCCAAATAACAAAAAACAAATTACAAATAGCAAATGACAAGATCCAAATGGCAAATAACAAATAGCAAATGACAAATCGATACAGAGGATGTTTTATACATCTGGAAAAAAGGCTCTTCCGGCAATTAAATTTCATTTAGAGATCCGTCGCAAGGATCGCAAGGGAATCGCAATGCTCCTGCTCTTTACTCAACTCCACCTGTCACTGCGAAGGAGTCCGCTCCTTCAGGACGACTGCGGCAGTCTCCTAAAAGTTCAGCAGGAACTGTCCATTAACTTATGCAACTATGTTCAAACAGGGGTATTATAAATTTTAATCCATAGGATGCTTGGAAGAACCGAAAAAAAGATCCCGGACATTTAACATGTCCGGGATCTTTATGATTATTGCAGTTATTATTAAAAGATACGTGCCACGGAGATGCCGGCCCATAGCCCCTGCCCGCCAATACGTTTTGTAAGGTCAAAGCGGAAAATGTCAAAAATACCGGTTAGTGATAATCCTATCTCATGTTTCCATTCATTCCAGTACTCAAAGTCATGAGTGAACTGAGACTGGCGTTCTGCATCCAGCCAGGTGCGGCCACTGGCACCGTGCAGCAGGATACCCAGTCCTTTTTTTGCCAGACTGCGCAGTCCCACTATCTCAAAGGGAACAGTACGGAAGTGATGTTCCCAGAAGATGCCAATATACGTATCGCCTTGAAGCCTGCCGCCTTTAAGCGTTCTGAATGTGCCAAAGGGAGTGAATGCACCAATGCGGCCATCCATTGTAAAGAGTCGTTCCGTAGGTAGTATCCCTGTTGATGTTCCTGCTGTTACACGGAAATCGAGGGCTAGGGGCAGAAAGCGGCGACGAAGGAATGTAGGCAGGCGGCCCTCCCAGAAGGCGTCAAAACGTGTATAATCTGCATCTGACTGCCAAATGTCAGGATTTGAGTGCTCAACTCTGAGCTCAAATCTATTATTTCCTACTGTGCCCCAGGGGATGTATTCACCACCCAATACCCATGTGGCATTTAGTGTTCTTAATTGTGAAGTGAGGGGGGCCGGATTAGCGCGTTGTATGCGATTCTTGTTGAATATTCCCCATTCACTGGTTTTGTCAAGGGCTTCATGTGTCCAATCTTGTGCGCCTACTTTGATGCTGCTTCTTATTTTGGGGATTTTGTAAGAGAGCTCTGTTTTCCAACCTTTACGCCATAGCCAGTCAAAGTGATCACGGCCTCCGGACAGGTTTAGTATGCTGTTTACAGTTTGAGAAAGATTCCAGGATCCCTGCCATGGAGCAGATTCATTTGCCCATGCAACATCCAGATACAGGCGGCGTGCCAGGCGGGATTCAATCTCAGCTCCCCCGGATCCCCGTTTCAGTCCAAACGAATATCCGCCGTGGCCTTTAAGCATTATCCGCTTGAAAAATCGCCTTTCCCACGTGGCTCCCAGGCGTATTCCATCAACTCTATTGTATAGGAATGCGGGTGAAAATCCTTTAAACATAGATCCGGAATCACTGGCGTTATAGGGGCCATCGCCTTCATCAGAGACTTCAATATCCACAAAACGTGCCAGGGGGCCGCTAGGCTTAAAGGCCCGGGCCAATGTCATTGTAGAGTCCAGTGTAGAGTATGCAGTAGATTCATCTACAGTCAATGGAACTTTTGCCACAGCAGCTATAAGCAGGCTGTCATTTTGAGAGGCCAGAGAGTCAACTATTATAAATTCATCCCCTGCGTATAATGAATCCGGCAGGGGTTGGTTGACAACATATCTGGTTAATCCTGAGACCTGAGAATACTTGATAGCGGGGAATGAGAGTCCTGTCATTCCAATTTTCAACTCACCCTCAATACGCACATCAACCGGAAACCAGAATTTACCGCCAAAGTTTGAATACTGCTGCCTGAAATGCATGTTTACTTCCTGGATTGGCACTGGAAATAACATGGCATCGTTGGGCTTTACATCCATATCTATAACGGCCTTGTCTTCCCAAAGTATGGAAATACGACCTGTAAAAGTCGGTTGCAATTTATTTTTGGGCCATAATTTGATATCAACAACAGTTTTGTCGCCCATGCGTCTTTCACCCGTCATCTTAAAGTGGTAGTGGCGCAGTGCATCAGGGTGGGTAGGGCCGATCATCCTGAACTGCATGATTTCAATGTCATCATCCAGCAGGTTTGGTATGAAGCCTGCAAATGCAAAGTTATCATCTGCAGTAATGTTAGATGTTTCACGGCGGGAGTGTACAACTTCACGTGATCCTTTTTCTGCATGCCAAAAGACTTCAGAAGTGGATTCTGAGATGGAGACTATGGATGTATCATTTTCCAGAACGGCTCTGGTGTATGCTTCTGCTTTATATGAGGATAAGTCTTTTCGCCATTGAGCCTTCTTTTTTATCACCTGTGCCATGATGCCAATTGCAGGATCGTCGGCTGTAACCACAATGGCCGGTGCATGTACTGCAACAGGATTGAGTCTTATATTTATTGGCATGGGTGTATCTTGTGAGATTTCTATCTCGACTGTCTCATAACCTATGAATCGTATGATCAAAATGGCTGGCATCTGGGTAAGCTGTAGTGTAAATAATCCGTCTTTATTAGTGATTGTTCCCTGATAACTATCTTTAACTTGAATATTAGTATAACCCAGTGGAGTGCTTGTTTCCATATCTTTTATTGTACCTGATATAGTAGTTTGGGCCATTATAAAATTTGAAGATAATATGAATATTAAGATAATTGTTCGTTTAAGCATGAAACCTCCATGTTGGCATCGAAATTAAAAGAGCCTGAATTCTACATTTTGTTTGAAAAAAGTGATATATGGCATACGACTGTGAGGGGATTGAGTTCCCATAATATTTTCAGGTCATATATAAAATTAATATCCAATATCCAATTTCGAATATCGAAGTAAGAACTCCTTGGGAATTCTACATTCGGTGTTCTGCTGTTCAAACACGGGTATTTTAAATTTTAATCCATAGAATACCTGGAAGAGCCAAAAAAAGAGTAAAATATTTTTGAAAGTCAAAATAAATGACTTATATTCAAGTTACTCAAAATATGAATAGTATATTCTACTAAATGCATGGTTTTTTAAGCTAAATTGTGTTGTCCGGAGTATAGGTTGTTTTGTAATGATAATGGTGTTATTAATTGTAGGTAGGCAAAATGCTCTTTAATTCAATTGATTTTGCAGTATTTTTACCCATAGTCTTTATTCTTTATTGGTTTGTTGCCAATAAACACTTGAGGCTTCAGAATTTATTGGTCGTTGTCTCAAGCTATATTTTTTATGGCTGGTGGGATTGGCGGTTTTTATCACTGATCCTGTTTAGCACTATTATTGATTATGTTGTCGGATTAGGGCTTTCAAAGGAAGACAATAAGGCCAAACGGAAGATTTTGCTCTGCATCAGTATCTTTGTAAATCTTGGTTTTCTTGGTTTTTTCAAGTACTATAATTTCTTCCTGGATAATTTTGTAACTGCCTTTTCGTTCTTTGGAAGTGAGATTCGACCAAATTCTTTGAACGTTATACTGCCGGTGGGCATCAGTTTTTATACATTCCAAACTTTAAGTTATACAATTGATATTTATAGACGAAAGCTCGTTCCAACCAGAGATTTTATAGCGTTTTCGGCATTTGTGAGTTTTTTCCCTCAATTGGTAGCTGGTCCTATTGAAAGAGCCACGCACTTGCTCCCCCAGTTCTATAGAAAGCGTAGTTTTGATTACAACAAGGCTGTAGATGGCTTGAGACAGATACTCTGGGGACTGTTTAAGAAAATAGTCATTGCAGATAGCTGTGCCGTCTATGCAAATCAAATCTTCAATAATAGCAGTGATTATTCAGGCAGTGTACTCGTGCTTGGTGTGTTATTCTTTACTTTTCAGATATATGGCGATTTTTCCGGTTACTCTGATATTGCAATAGGAACTTCGAGACTCTTTGGTTTTGATTTAATGCAAAACTTTGCATTCCCGTACTTTTCAAGGGACATTGCTGAATTCTGGAGACGTTGGCACATCTCTCTTTCAACATGGTTCAGAGATTATTTATACATACCATTGGGTGGAAGCAGAGGTGGAGTGTTGATGAAAATCAAGAACACTTTCATCATATTTATTGTAAGCGGTTTCTGGCATGGTGCCAATTGGACCTTTATCATCTGGGGTGCTTTGAATGCAGTATATTTCCTGCCATTATTATTGCTGAATAAAAACAGGAATAATCTTGGCAATATTGCTCATGGTAAACGCTTTCCGGATATTAAAGAACTTGCCAGTATGTTTTTTACTTTTGGAGCGGTTGTAATTGCCTGGGTGTTTTTCAGAGCAGACAGTGTTACACATGCTGTAAATTATTTGGCAACGATATTCTCGTCTTCTCTATTTACATTCCCCCGTTTTGCCGGTGGCGGTGGTGCATGGATTACAATTTTTTTAACTGCATGTCTTATTCTTGTCGAATGGCATGGAAGAGAACGGCAGTATGCCCTGGCACATTGGTGTATTAAACGCCACAGAGCAATCAGGTGGTCTTTTTACATTATTCTTATATTTTTAATTGGAATGCTGAGTTCAACAACTGAAACGCCATTTATTTATTTTCAGTTTTAATAATTATGATAAGTTGAAGGATGGGCTTCACCCATGAAACGTTTTATAAAAACAATAATGATATTTGCATTTTTTACGGTAATAGTGTATCCGGTCTTACTCGCTTTTTGGGGTGATTATGCACCATACTATCTGACAAAGACCATAAATTATAAAATAGGGTCTTACGGCCATCTCTACTCAAGGCTGCAAAATATTAAAGAAGTTAAAGATGTTGATATATTATTTGTAGGATCATCTCATGCCTATCGTGGATTTGATACAAGGATTTTTCAAGAACACGGTCTGAGCTCATTTAATCTGGGATCCAGTGCCCAGACACCCTTGCAGACCATAGTTCTTCTTAAACGATATTTGAATAAGCTCAATCCCAAAATGGTAGTCTATGAGGTTAATGCTGAAGGGTTTTCAAGTGATGGCGTTGAGTCTTCCATGGATATTATTGCCAATGACAGGAATGACTTTGGTTCAATCAAGATGGCATTCCAGCAACGCCACTTAATGGTTTACAATACACTTATTTATGGTTTTTACAGAGATATTTTTAATAAAAATAAAGATTTTAAAGAGAATATTGTAAAGGGTGGTGATACATATATCAGGGGTGGACATGTAGAAAAAGCATTACAATATAATGATCGTTTCGAGTATACTGTCACAAATGGTCAGAAGTGGGATTTCAATGGCAAAGTATTTAAACGGCAACTGGCGGCACTTGAAGATGCATTTGTTTTATTAGAAAAACAAGGTGTGAAGATTGTATTGGTTCAGGCACCCATCACACAGATGTTTTACAGATGCTATTCTAATAACCATGAGTTTGATAATAAGATGAAGAATGTAGGTACTTATTATAATTTTAACGATCTAATCAGCCTGGATGACAAGAGACATTATTATGACTGGCATCATTTAAATACAGTTGGTGTAAGGATATTTAATGAAAAACTTATTGATCTAATATCCGAATAAAAAAAGGAGACTGACTTCTATCATCAGTCTCCTTGTTATTGACAATAAAAATATTTACAGATTCTTTACCCATGCTTCTCGCAGTGTTTTTTGCTGCATGCTGAGTGTCTCCACTTCCTCAAAAACATGATAATCTTTGGCCTGAAATACCTGGGCCTGAAGCGTGATCTCTTCTCCGTCACGCTCTACAATCATTTCAAATGGAGTATCAAGTGCCATGCCAAAGAGTTTGGGCCCAAGTTCACGTACATTTTCAGGTGTTACCTTTTCACCAAAGAGATGAGTAAGGATGTCACCATTACGCAGCCCGTATTCTTCTGCCCGTGATCTGACATTTTCAAAGAGAAATACCCCGGCCGCTCTACCGCCCATCTCTGCATCAAGTGTAGGCCTTGACCTGTCAGACAGACGCTCGGGTAGATATTTGAACCCCAATTTTGCATAATAAGTATCTAGAGGAAGCACCTTGGTGCCAATAATATAATCATTGATGAACTGCTCAATCTCCGGATATGTTTTTTCTGTAAAGATTTGAAAAAAATTGTCCTTTGGAAATGGCTTGCTTTTTCCATACTCATCAAGCAGCTCAACAAAGATATCCCGCAATCCACGTTTGCCACCGGATAATTCAAGCAGACGAATATCCAATAACCCTGCCGTCAGTGCGCCCAGCTGGTAGAAGTTGACAAATGCTCTATCACCTTTAGGTGTAAAGGCTTCAGTACTCATCTGGCATAAACTGTAGTCTGGAAACATGCTGCCAATTCTTTCTGCCCGATTCATTTTTCCGCTAATCCGGCGCATATACCTGTCAGTATTAATCAGGCCGCTTCTAAGCTGCATAATCTGACTGGCCCATTCTGTAACTCCTTCATAGAGCCATGTATGCTCATCAGCAGTTGGCTCGGCAAAATTGTATTCATGTATGATTTCACTATGCAGATTCAGGGGAGTGAGAATATGCATAAACTCATGGGCTATCATGTTGCTGAGTTCCTGTACGTTTTCTCTTGGAGTAGGCATCACATAGAGTGAGCTGTAGGAATGTTCTAAGGCACCGAATCCTCTGAATTGATTTCTTGTTATCTGTTCCCGGCTCATTAAGCAGAAGAGAAATTCATAATTTGGTACAGGATCATAACCGATAAACTGGCCGGCGGATTGCAAAATATCATCAGCCACTTTAATGATCTGTGTTGCATTGTATTTGTCATCGGGAGAATATAGATAAATTTTGACAGCAATGCCGTTGACGAGTGTACTGTCTATGGTAAGATCGCCTACTAGCATCGGGGAGTCAGCAAGACGGTCGTATGTATCGGCAAAGTAGTAGCCAGTTTGATCTTTTTGTAAAGCTGTGCCCAGTGTCCAATCGGGTTGGTGATTCACTTTGATACGAACCGGATGGGTCTGCAGGCCTTTGAAATATCCCAGAACGCCAAATGTATTGAGAACGATGACATCATCTTCAATACCAGTACCACTCATAGGAGCAATAGCTGCCTCTTCAATTTCAGAATCATAAGTATCTTCCAAAATGTATTCAATTTTTTTCAGCTGTTGTGGCCGGGCTATCTGCCATTGGTTGGTTGAAAGATTGATAACTTCAATTTCCTGTCCATCTGCATCAAATGCTTTGAATGACTGAACAAATCTTCCAAAGTCCATGACTTCATATGTGCCGGGTGCTGTTGCGGCAAACTGGTAGATGTTATTATCCTTTGAAAGATTTTCAGTCAGCACTGTTACATGAAAGAGATCGTCAGTGTGATTTGTCAGATCAATTTGATAAGTGATTCCCGGTTCTGTTTCAGGGCTGGTAAATCGTAAGGCACTACAGCCGCCCAGCAACAGTAATCCTGTAAGTAAAAATGCTTTTTTCAATGTTTGCTCCTCGATTTAATTACATGTATTTTTTTGGATATTCTTTTAGCTGTTATTCAAATATATAGACTCTTTCCATTTTGAATCCATGTTATCTATAAACGGCTGCTTTGTTCTTTAATCGGCATGAGAGAGTAATGTGGCATCTCATGCCGGTAATCGTTCTAGGAGTCTGTTATTTTACTCACATTGAATGGCTTTAATTGGATTAGCTCTTGCAGCACGCACACCCTGTATTGCCGCTGCCAGTACTGCTATCAGCATTGCTGTGAGGCCAACGGTGAGGAAGAGCAAGGGGTTGATTGGTGCCTGGACGGCATAGTCATTCAGCATATCCTGTGCACCCAGATAGGAAAGAGGGATGGCGATGGCCATAGAAATTAGTACCAGTGGAATAAATTCGCGTCCCAGGAGATAGACGATTTGTCCTATGCTGGCACCCATTACTTTGCGTATTCCAATCTCCTTTGTCTTCTGCCGTGCTGTAAATGCCACAAGGCCAAGGATGCCTGATCCGGCCATGAACATGGTCATGATAGAAAGGATGACCATTATACGAGTAGGTTCATTCAGGCCGTCGTACATTGCCTTGATTTCATCTTCCAGAAAAGTATATTCAAAAACCTCATCAGGCAGCTGCTCATCCCAGGTTTTTTTTATTGCCTTGATAGCTTCCCCGGTACTCCCGGTTGGAAGTTGAATGGCCAATGTCCGGGCTCGTTCCGGCCTTAGTGCAATGATGGAGATGTTGCTGGAGAAGCTGTACTGCGTGGTTCCCTGGAAATCTTTTACGACTCCAACGATGTGATATGATTTACCTGATTCGCTGTGGAGTTGCATGCCGATGGGATCATCTGTGCCCAGAGCCCGGACTCCTGACTCATTGATGAGAATTGCGTTCCCGAAATCTGTCTGGCGTTGTTCCGAAAAGAAACGTCCTTTGACCAGCTGGATGTCGAAAGTCTCAAAGAAGTCGTCGTCTGTATCATATACACGACTGACAATGCTTTCTTCCTCTGTGCAGGCTGCATTTTTATATAGTATACAATAGGGTATGCCGTCTCGTCCGGGTGGTGTACTGACCTTGGTGACAGAGACCGCCTGATCGCCTGTCTGTAGATGGCTTTTCATGCGCTGCACATCATCTGCACTGTGTTCCTCGCCAAGATCCAGCAGAAGTATATTTTCAGAGTTGAATCCCAGAGCTACAGATGTAAGATATTTAAACTGATTGTACTGAATGGCAGTGGTGCCAACAAAGGCAATGGCTATTACAAATTGAAATATCACCAGAGATTTTCTAAGCATTGATTTACTGGAGCGTGCAGATTGACGGTTCTGAAGTATCACTGCCGGCTGCCTGTGTGCCATGATCCAGGCCGGGTAGAAACCAGCAGCCAATGTGACACTCAGTACCATGGTTAATATGCCTGTTACAAAGCGTGGATTATTATAGAAATCAGCAAACATTGGGCGTTCAAGTTGGGGAGTTACCCAAAATTTAAAACCTTCATAGATAATGATGCTGAACAACAGAGCCAGTATCATGATGAAGAGGGTCTCGCCCAGGAACTGTCTTAGAAGTTGAGATTTGGAGGCACCGATTACCTTGCGCAATCCAACTTCCTTGAGTCTGTCAGTTGCTCTGGCAGTTGAGAGATTTATGAAGTTCAGCATAGCCAGCAAAAGTATAGCGGCACCAATGATTCCCAGAGTCCATAACATGGATTTTTCACCGTGGGGACGAAGGTCTCCGCGGCGGCCTGAACCAAAGGTGTCAAAATATAGTGATTTTAGCGGTTGCAGCTCAAATTGATACTGTGCGGCTTTGGCAGCAGACAGGTGGTTTTCCATTATTCCTGAGATGGATTCCGCTACATTAGCGGGTAGTGCTGTCTCTTTCAGTTTAACATAGACATGGACGTTTCCCAGACGATCCCAGGTGGGTACTACAGGATCAAGCCTGCTCATGGTGGGCCATGAGATTATGAAATTACAGTGTACTTGCGTGTTATACGGTATGTCTTTCAGTATGCCCGTTATCTGACAGAGAAGATCCGGCCCCAGTTTAACAGTCTGACCCATTGGGTCTTTATCCCCGAAGTGTTCCTTTGCGGCAGATTCGGTGATGAGGACTGAGAAAGGTTTTTCCAGCACTGTTTGCTTGTCACCGACCAGTAACGGTAGCGTAAAAACATTCAGGAAGTCGGTATTAGCGCAAAAGCAGTTGCTGTTATGTACATAACCTTGAGAGTGGCGTTGTTCATCAGGTATAAATCCTTTTTCTCCCAGCCTCAAATCTACTTCGCCCAATATCCGGAAGATAGCTGCTGCTTCTACACCTGGTATATTGGCCTTCATCTCTGGTCCCAGCGGAGCCATGACCTGAGATGAATAGTCCTCTCCATCAGGAGAATATTGCCGTCCGTTTATACGGTATACTCTGTCCTTATGCTCATGATGATCTTCAAAACTGGCCTCATAGCTCATATAACCAATTGTGGTTAAACCAATTGCCAGGCCGAGGACCATGCCAATAATGGTAATACCCATATATAATCGTTGACGTGAGATTATCCTTATAGATGCCATTACTACATGGCTAAACAGAGCCCATTGACTATTTATCTGTTGTATGAAGTGATTGGGTATCAATTTGAAGATATGTGATAAATACCATAGTAATGCTTTAAAACGGTTTCGTGTTGTGGCAATCTGATGAAACATTTCGGCAAAATCACCTGGCAGAGATTCTTTATCACGATCAGGAAGGAGGCGTCGCAGCCATGTTTCTAATATATGTGGAGGTCTTGGCATTTTTAACTCCTTGTCCTGTTATATTGCGGCACCGTTCCACAGGGCATCGCTGATTCTTTTTAGTTCTTCCAGGGCTACTTCTCCCTGGCTGGTGATGGAATAGATTTTTTTCCTTCTACCGCCGCGTACAGCCGTTGCTCCACCCAGCTTACCCAGGATCATCATGGCATCTTCCAGCCGACTCAATGGCAGATGAACAGATGTTAGTGATACTTTCTTTTGAGTAATTTCAGAGAGATATTGCTGAATCGCAATGAGATAGGCATCAGACCCCAGAGCCATGATAGCCAGCATTATCATCTCTTCTTTTCTAGTAATTGATTTCACTAAATGCTCCTCTTTGATATGTTTCTATAAATTAAAAACATATCAGGATACGCATCAATATCATGATTTGTTTCAAGCATATTGAAAGTAATGGGATTTTCCATGAATCATCTACATTTTCTTGATAATTGTCCTTTATTATTGCTGCACATTAATGACAGGTGTGAAATTCGAGGTTTTATAGTCTTTTCTTACTTGATTTTTGTCTGTTTTCATCGTATCATATAACCTTCGACAGAACTTGCGATCTTTGTCACCAATTCTGTCAAACCCGGAACCGGATGACGGTCAAAAACGTTATTAATCGTTATCTGCGGGTTGGTTTACAAGGAGATATAAATGAGTGATTTTAAAGAGTGGACCTTTAAAGATCTTCTGGGACCCCTGGATGAAGAGGTCGACTTTTTCTTTTCCAGTTTTTTTGGAAGTTCATACCCAGCGGTGTATCGCAAGGAATTATGTTGGAAGCCGCCGACAGATGTTTATGAGACAGATACGGATTTTGTGGTGATCCTTGAGTTAGCGCAGATGAAGTCCGAGGAAGTCTCGATTACGTATGAACGGGGTGTTCTTTTTATTCGTGGTGTGCGCAAGGCAGTGCCGCCTAAAGAGCCCCGGCGTTATCAGAAAATGGAAATTAACTATGGGCCCTTTGAACGGCGTATTGCCGTATCTGAAGATGTAGATATTGAAAATCTGGCTGCCCATTATGAAGATGGTTTTTTAGAGATAAAACTGCCGAAGCGTCATGACGCTTTTGGCATTGCAATCGATATTGAGGTGGAGTAGATGAACGACGAGAATACCAGGGCCATTCACCAGCCGGGTGATTTTGGAGAAATACCGGAGATACCACGGAATTTGCCAGTTTTACCTGTCTCAAATGTGCTTATATTTCCATATGTAGTTGCACCGCTTATTATTACTGATGAAAAGCGCATGGCATTGGTCAATGAAGCACTTAGTGATAGAAAGATAGTAGGGCTGTTTGCCATGCGGGACAGTGATGGTGAAGCAACCCAGGATAATCTCCATGATGTTGGAACAGCTGTATTAATTTTAAAGATGTTTCGTATCCCCGATGGAAATATGGGGCTTATGATACAAGGATTATCCCGTATTCGGCTGGAAGGCTTGATTGAAGACGCCCCCTATCTGCATGGTAGTGTCAGATTAATCACAGAGCCGAACATTGCTACAGTAAAGATAGAAGCCCTTGTGCGTGAGGTCTCGGAGACTTTTCAGGAGATAGTTTCCATATCACCTTTTCTGCCTGATGAACTTGGTGCAGCTGTTGATAATCTTGATAATGCCGGGCGTCTTGCAGATCTTATTGCATCCAATTTAAAAATAGATTTAGCTGACCGTCAAACCATTTTATCCACATTGGATGTTGAGACGCGTTTGATCAAGTTATTGATATTTTTGAATAAAGAATTGGAGCTGCTCAAGCTGGGGAGTAAAATCCAGTCGGAAGTGCGCAATAAGATTGACGAGGGTCAACGAGAGTACTTTCTGCGTGAACAGATGAAGGCAATCCAGAAAGAACTGGGCGATAAAGATGAACGCATGGAAGAGATGGAGGAGCTGGAAGCAGCCATTAAAGCAGCGGAGATGTCGGAAGAGGCAAGGGAACAGGCCGATAAGGAGCTTCAACGTCTTTCACGCATGCCGCCGCAGGCCGCTGAATATACGGTTTCCCGTACTTATCTTGACTGGCTCATAGGCTTGCCATGGCATAAAAGCACTGAAGATCAGATAGAGATAAAAAAGGCCAAGAAAATCCTTGATGAAGATCATTATGGTCTGGGTGATGTGAAAGACCGTATCCTTGAATTCTTGGCAGTTCGTAAACTTAAAGATACTTCCAAGGGGCCAATTCTCTGCTTTGTCGGCCCACCGGGTGTTGGAAAGACCTCTCTGGGAAAATCTATAGCCAGGTCTATGGGGCGTGAATTTGTACGATACTCATTGGGTGGTATGCGGGATGAAGCTGAAATACGTGGTCATCGCCGCACATATATTGGTTCTTTGCCAGGACGAATTGTTCAAGGATTAAAGAGGACGGGTTCTAATAATCCAGTATTCATGCTCGATGAGATTGATAAGGTTGGAACCGACTTTCGCGGTGATCCTGCTTCAGCTTTGCTGGAAGTGCTGGATCCTGAACAGAATAATGAGTTTTCTGACCACTATCTTGAAGTACCATTTGATCTTTCAAAGGTAATGTTTATTACAACGGCTAATGTGCTGGATACAATCCCGCGTCCTCTCCTGGACCGCATGGAAGTACTGCGTCTCCCTGGATATATATTGGAAGAGAAAGTAGAGATAGCAAAAAAATATCTCATCCCGCGTCAGCGTGAAGAGAACGGATTAAAAGCGGGTCAGATCAAATTTACTGTAAAAGCAATACGAAAGATAGCAACTGAATATACACGTGAAGCAGGACTTCGTAACCTGGAGCGGGAGATTGGCTCTTGCTGCCGTAAATTGGCGCGTAAAATTGCAGAAGGTGAAGTTGACAAGATGACAATCACTCCGGAAGTAGTTGAAGAACTTCTGGGGCCGCGTAAAGTGTTTAATGAAATGGCCAGCCGACGCAATGAGATAGGTGTGGCTACAGGTCTGGCATGGACATCTGTTGGCGGTGTAATTTTGTTTGTGGAAGCAACTTCAATGACTGCAGGCAAGGGTGTGGTAATCCGCACAGGACAGCTTGGTGATGTGATGAAAGAGTCGGCAATAGCGGCTCATTCCTATCTTCGTTCCAATGCCGAAAGATTTGGTATTTCCGAAGACTGTTTCAGTAAACGTGATATTCATATTCACATCCCTGAAGGTGCTACACCAAAAGACGGGCCTTCTGCAGGAGTAACATTGGCTACATCGATGATCTCACTTTTTACACAGCAGCCTATCAGGCATAAGTTTGCAATGACAGGAGAAATCACGCTGCGAGGTAAAGTTCTTCCCGTAGGCGGAATTAAAGAGAAGATGCTGGCAGCGTATCGGGCAGGTATAAAACAGGTAATTATCCCTAAATTGAATGAAAAAGATTTGATAGATATTCCGGATAATGTACGTAAGAAGATGACGTTTTATCCTGTTGATTGGCTCTCTGAAGTGTTTGACTTAACGTTGGTGAAGGACTCAAAACGGACAGTGCCAGCACAACAAGTACCAAATCATAAAAATCAAATTCCAAATAAAAAACAAGGAACTACTGTGTAGATTTTTTTATTTGAGATTTGTCATTTGTTATTTGGAAATTGCAATTTATACCGGGAGTATTACTATTTATTCAGTACGAATACATTTGCGATATAAGAAAGACTATATTTCTGATATGAATATTATACGGAGACAGCATCTATTTACCAGATGGTGGCATGGATTTGAATAGGCAAATCTGCCCTGTTGAAAAGATTGTTGATATCTAAATTAAAGTTATTAATTCGTACCAGAGGAGGACATTATGTCCAAGAAAAAAGTATTGATTATGGGTGCCGCCGGGCGCGATTTTCATAATTTCAACCTGTATTTCCGTGACAATGATGAATTTGAAGTAGTAGCCTTTACTGCCACACAGATTCCCGATATTGATGGCCGTGCCTATCCTGCTGAACTGGCTGGCAAACTTTATCCCGCCGGTATTCCTATTAAAGCTGAAGATGATTTGCTTGATTTGATAAATGAACACGGTGTAGACCAGGTTGTTTTTGCCTATTCCGATATCTCTCATGAGTATATCGGCCACAAGGCCGCCATGGTTAACGGTGCCGGTGCTGACTTTGTGATGATGGGTACAGACAAGACCATGCTGAAGGCCAAAGTGCCTGTGATTGCCATCACTGCCGTACGTACAGGTTGTGGCAAGTCCCAGACTACACGCCGCGTCTCTGAGATCCTGAAAGCCAAAGGCAAGAAGACTGTGGCCATCCGTCACCCCATGCCCTACGGTGATCTGGTTGCCCAGAAAGTCCAGCGTTTTGCAGAATATGCTGATTTGGCCAAGCACAAATGTACCATAGAAGAGATGGAAGAGTACGAGCCCCATGTGGCTGCCGGTAATGTGATTTATGCCGGTGTAGATTATGGCGCAATTCTCGAACAAGCAGAAAAAGAGGCCGATGTCATCCTTTGGGATGGCGGCAACAACGATACTTCTTTTTACAAGCCAGACATTATGATTGTTGTGGTCGATCCCCATCGTCCCGGTCATGAAATGACATACTACCCAGGTGAGACTAATTTGCGTACAGCCGATGTAGTTGTTATAAATAAAATGGAAACAGCCGATTCTGATGGTATCGAAGAAGTTCGTGAGAACATCATGGAAATCAACCCCAATGCTATCATCATTGAAGGTGCTTCCCCGTTGTCAGTAACCGACCCCAGTATTATCCGCGGCAAACGCGTGTTGGTTGTTGAAGACGGTCCTACACTGACTCACGGCGAGATGGACTACGGCGCTGGTGTTGTAGCAGCTCAGAAATACGGTGCTGCCGAGATCATCGATCCCCGTCCCTGGACCACAGGCACAATTACCGAGACCTTTGAGAAATATCCCGAGATCGGTCCTTTGTTGCCGGCCATGGGTTACGGTGAGCAGCAGATTAGAGATCTTGAAGCTACAATCAATGCAGTGGACTGTGACGCAGTAATTATCGGTACACCCATTGATTTGAATAAAATTATTAAAATTAACAAGCCTTCCGTGCGCGTTGAGTATAGCCTGCAGGAAATTGGCCATCCCACGTTGGAAGACGTGTTAAATGAAATCTAAGGATTCCATGAAAGTAGTGGTGGCGTTGGGCGGCAACGCCATCACTCGTGAATTCGAGGAAGGGAATATAAATCAGCAATTTGCCAATACCCGCCACAGTCTTGAGGGTGTTGTAGAGATGATCGAAGCCGGCCATGAAGTCATTATGAGTCATGGCAATGGCCCTCAAGTGGGCAATGCGTTGATTCGCGTCGAGGAAGCACGGCACTTGGTACCGCCGATTCCCCTTGGCGTGCTGGTGGCCGATACCGAAGGCGGTATGGGGTATATGATCGAGCAAAGTCTTGAGAATATGCTGCATCGCAAAGGTATCAAAACAGACGTCGTCACCATTCTGACACAGGTGGTTGTGGATAAAGATGATCCGTCAATCCTCAATCCCACCAAGTATGTCGGTCCCTTCTTTAAAGAGAAAGACGTCGAAGAGATCCAGTCCAAGCGGGGCTGGACCATGAAAAAAGATTCAGACCGGGGATGGCGCCGCGTTGTGCCATCACCAAAACCACTTCAGATTGTTGAACGCGAGATTATAAAGCATCTGGTTGACTATGGTGCTATCGTTATTGCCTGCGGTGGTGGCGGTATCCCCGTTTATGTGGAAGAAGACGGCACCTATGAAGGTGTGGATGGTGTGGTTGATAAGGATCGTGCCTCGGCAGTGCTGGCCCTTGAGGTTGGTGCTGATCAGTATCACATTCTGACCGCTGTTGAAAAAGTCTGCATCAACTTCGGGAAACCCGATCAAAAAGAATTTGATCGGATGACCGTTGCCGAAGCCAAACGTTACCTCGAAGAAGATCAGTTCCCCAAAGGGAGCATGGGTCCCAAAATCGAGGCGGCTATTCAGTTCCTTGAAGGCGGCGGAAAAGAGGTGCTAATCGGATCGGTTGAGAATTACAGCAAAGGCTGGAAAGGCGAGACTGGTACCCGTATTGTATTAAACTAGCCCGGAGGTGATAATGATACAGCGGACTTTGCTTATTATCAAACCCGATGCAACTATCAGGTTGCTGACCGGTGAGATACTTCACAGGGTTGAGGAAGCCGGATATCAAATCCTGGCAATGGAACAAATCCACCTCACTGTCGAAGAGACACGCGCCTTCTATTATGTGCATGAAGGTAAATATTTCTTTGAACCTCTTGTGGCTTTTATGAGCTCTGGCCCCTGTGTCCCAGTTGTCATTGAAGGTGAAGATGCAGTTGAAGGTATACGCAGACTTGTCGGTGTAACAAATCCGGAAGAAGCCGGTGATGGTACTATAAGGCATGATTTTGGAGAGACCATGCGCCGTAACAGCGTGCATGCTTCAGACTGTGCTGAGTCTGCCAGAGAAGAGATTGGATTTTTCTTTTCACGACGGCATCTGGTAGGTTAATATGTTTTTATGTGATGTTAACCCGACATTCGGCTCTTGTGCCGGATGTCGGGATTTTAATTGAATTTGAATGTGAACGGCATGAAATTTGATGGTGATTTGTGTTGCAGTATGCTTCGCTCTGATGTTATGTTATGGTTGATTATGTAAAATCTTGTTTTTATTAAAGGGATGTTTACGGTGACAGGTGCACGTGAGCAAATAGGAGTAGAGATTGTTGATACGGCGATCAAGAAAAAAGTTGTGCATGCATTAAATGTACAAGGTTTTTCAGTAGCCGATTCACAAAATCAACAGACTTCTACGGCTGCCTGGCTCATAGATGGAAAAACAGCGAAGACGGGTTTTATAAGAAAAGTTAATGTGCCTGTTGTAGTACTCCTGGATTCGCCGGATATCTCCTCTGCGTCAGAATTGATCAGCCAGGGTGCAGTGGATTGCTGGCTGCTTCCCTTTGATCCCGACGCCCATGGTGCAAGACTTGAAAAGCTACTAGGTGATGCTCGTCTTGGCCGTCTGGGTACAGGTTATGGTCTTTCGGCTCTGCTGGCCCACGAAATGAAGTCGCCGATTATTGCAGTACTTCAACAGGTAATGGCTCTGGAACGTGGAATTTATGGTTCCATGGACTCAAGGGCAGAGAAGGTATTGCAGCGGATGCATCTGCGCCTTGATGCCCTTACAGGCATTATTGATGAGTGGCTTTTACTCTCAAAAGCCATGTATGGTTCTCCCATAGTATCTAAAAAGGTAGAACTGCTTCCGCTTTTAGAGGATGCCCTGGCTGCTGTGGTTGACAAGGCACAAGATGCGCATGTAGCAATTCGGCTGAGACGTCCATCCGGTGTATATGTTTCCGGAGATGGTAAAGCACTTAGACTTATACTGGTCAACCTGCTGGATAATGCTATCAAGTATAATAAATCCGGTGGTAGAATTGATATTATTGTTGATGTTATCTCAGATAGTGTTAAAATCAGTATAAAGGATGATGGTCCCGGTATTGCTCATGAGGACCAGGAACGCATTTTTCATCCATTTGTGAGAATAGAAAAAAATAGTGACGTGGAGGGTGCCGGTTTAGGATTGGCTCTTGTTCGTTCGGTTGTTGAGGCTCATGGTGGTAATATTTCCGTGATTTCGGCACCGGGACAGGGGAGCCAGTTTATTGTCTCCCTCCCTTTCCATACAAATATACATGCATAAAGGAGTTCGTTAATGAAAGTGCTGGTGCTTAATTGTGGCAGTTCATCCCTTAAATTCCAACTTTATAATATGGGGCAGGATGATCCGCTGGCCGGTGGGCTTGTAGATAGAATTGGTAATGAAGATGCAAGCCTGAAATATGAGCCGCTGGGGGGAGACAAGCTTAAAGAGGTATTGCCTGTCAAAGATCATCAGGAAGCCATTGATTTGGTACTTAAGACTCTGTGTGATTCTCAAATAGGCAAGATTCATGATCCTTCGGAAATTGACACCGTTGGTCATCGTGTAGTACATGGTGCCGAGGCTTTTACAGGATCAGTATTGATCAATGAAGCCGTACTACAGAAACTCAAGGATTGTATCAAATTTGCTCCTTTACATAATCCTCCGAATATTTTAGGTATTCAGGCAAGTCTGTGGCTTATGCCGGCTGCCCGTCAGGTTGCTGTATTTGATACGGCTTTCCATCAAACAATGGAACCCGAAGCCTATCTTTACGCATTGCCCTATGAATATTATGAAGAAAAAGGCATCCGTCGTTACGGTTTTCATGGTACATCTCATCGCTATGTAGCTCATAAGGCTGCTGAATTGATAGGCACACCTATTGAAGATTTAAAGATTGTTACCTGTCATTTGGGCAACGGTGCTTCTATTGCTGCTGTTGACGGAGGAAAATCCGTTGATACCTCCATGGGTTTTACGCCCCTGGAAGGTCTTGCCATGGGTACACGCTGCGGTGATCTTGATCCGGCAATCCCTCTGTTTATCATGGAAGAGGATGGTTTGACAGCAAAAGAGATGGATACAATTTTAAATAAAAAGAGTGGTATGTTTGGCATGACTCAAGGTTTTTCTGATATGCGCCATATTGAAGATGGTTATTTTGACGGGAAACCAAGAGAAAAGCTCTGTCAAATTTACTATTCCCGAAGAATCACCAAATATATTGGTGCATATGCAGCTATAATGGGTGGTCTTGACTGTATCGTTTTTACTGCCGGAGTAGGGGAGAATTCTCCTATAACGCGTAAGCAGGTTTGTGAATCATTGGGTTTCATGGGTGTTGAATTGGATGATGGTAAAAATGAGACTCGCGGTGAGATGAGAATCAGCAAGGGGCCAACGCATGTATTAATGGTTCCTACAAATGAAGAGCTGGCAATTGCCCTTGAGGCCAAGATGATACTGGATGCCGAATAGTATAAAAAAGGTCGATGTATTCCCGGCGGCTCCGGTTTGAAGTTTAAAATGAATTAATCTGCTGCTATATTTAATTATGTATGGCAGTTGAAAAATATATGAACCTGTTTATTCAGGAGAAATACCATGTCAAAAAAAATCTTCATTGTAAATAATGATTCTAACTATGCCGGTGAATTAGTCTCTGCTTTTAAAGGGACGGACATTTCTCCGGTGATTTATGAGACGGCAAATGAGGCCATTGCTGCGGCAACTTCAAACGCCCCTGACCTGGTAGTGACAGCTGCCATGCTGGAAGATTTGGGTTCGGGATTCCGTTTGGCCAAATGGATAAAGACAAATGTGGATATTCCCGTTGTAATGATTTCAGGCATTGATGAGCTGACAGGACTTGATTTCAGCTCTCGCGCAGGTTCAGGAGATCTATTTGTTGATGCCTATTTATCCAGACCTGCAGAGGTCGCTGTTGTAGTTGAAAAAGTACAAACTTTACTGAGTTAATTTCTCTTCTTGATTTTTAGATTTTTTCGCATTAAATTCTGAACATCGTCTGCCCGGTATTTTGTGTATCGGGCAGATTATTTATTGTTTCATGTAATTATAGTATGACATCTTCGCCACGGCTCCGGATTGACTGACTGCACGAGACTATTCAATAGTTTGATTGTTTAGCGGTGGTCGTGGTTGTAATTTTTTTACTTGAAAAGTAGCAGTCATGTGGATTCTCATTATCGAAGTTTGCTGATGAAAAGCCTCCGGGAACCGGCGGCAGCTCTTGGGCACATTCCATCCAAATGTTTTCTCATGAGCACAAGCAATTAAATCGATCCGCTACCGGTGCGTCCGGATAGCGGGAGCAGTCCCATCACACTCTATAGGAGGATGCAATGGCGAAGATTGACCTTTCCATGTCCAATCTGGACGATTTATTTCCCGAAAATTTTACTCAAGAACAGATTGCCAAAGGAAAGACTTTTTTCCTAAAAGAGCTGTCGTATGAAGCCCATAAATTTTATGGCGGCAAGTCAATGACCATTCCTAAGGCCGGCATTTATGGCTTCAACTGGTTTAATGTATGGTACACACCGGGTGTATCCAAGGTTTCAACCAGCATCCGTGAAAATAATGATGCCTCCTTTGATCTGTCTAATCGCGGTAATTTGGTAGCCGTTGTATCTGATTCAACCCGTGTTCTAGGTGACGGTGACTGTACGCCTCCCGGCGGCCTGGGTGTGATGGAAGGCAAAGCCTATTTGATGAAATATCTTGGCGGTGTTGATGGTGTTGCCCTGTGTGTTGATAGTTATAATGACAAAGGTGAACATGATCCTGACAAGATTATTGAATTCGTGAAAATGCTGCAACCCAGTTTTGGTGCAATAAACCTGGAAGATATTTCTCAACCCAATTGTTATAAAGTTCTCGATACATTACGCGAAGAGTGTGATATTCCCGTATGGCATGATGATGCCCAGGGCACAGGTTGTGTAACCCTGGCCGGTTTGATTAATGCGCTTCGTGTTGTCGATAAACCTCTGGATCAAGCCAAGATTGTGTTTTACGGTGCCGGTGCTTCCAATACCACCATCGCCCGTCTGATTATCACCGCCGGTGGTGATCCACGCAAGATGGTGCTGTTTGATTCCAAAGGCGGTTTGCATACCGGTCGTGACGACATCAAAGCCGATAAGCGCTTTTATCGCAAATGGGAATTGTGTGAAAAGACTAATCCCAATAAATTTGACACAGTACCGGAGGCCATAAAAGGTGCTGATGTTCTTATAGCTCTGTCCAAACCCGGTCCGGATGTGGTTAAACCGGAATGGATTCAGGCCATGGGCGACAAACCTATTGTCTTTGTCTGCGCCAATCCTGTCCCTGAAATATATCCATATGCAGCCAAAGAAGCTGGTGCCTACATTGTAGCCACAGGTCGTGGTGATTTCCCCAACCAGGTTAATAATTCCCTCGGTTTTCCGGGTATCCTGAAGGGCGCATTACTCGTCCGTGCCCGCAAGGTGACGGATAAGATGGCCATTGCCGCGGCTTATGCCGTTGCCAATTTTGCTCAGAAAAAAGGCCTTAGCCCGGATTATATCATGCCTACCATGGATGAGACTGAAGTTTTTGCCCATGAAGCAGCTGATGTAGCAATGATGGCCATTGAAGAAGGTGTTGCCAGACTTGATATGACCCGTGAAGAAGTCTATCAGAAAACTCTGGCCGATGTGCATGAAACTCGCGCCATGATTGATCATCTCATGAAGGAAAATTTCATTGAGACTCCACCAATTGAAATGCTGGAAGAGGCATTGGCCAAGGCTATTGATGCGGTGAAGTAATAAGATTTTTTTGTCGTAATTGAATTAGTCAACCCTGTCAGGGCCTTGAGCCCTGACAGGGTTTTTTTTAATTGGGGTTAACTAAGGTTTTGAAATATAAGGTTAACTTTAGGTTTAAATTTAAAATGTTGACTAGGAATATTATTATTGCAAAGTTGTTTTTTAGATACTATATTATGTAAATTGGTGTATGTAGAGGGGGGGGGTGTATTCCTTAAATAGGATATACTGAGAAGTAATGGTCTTAGAGCATTTTGTGTTTTATTAATCCACAAGGGAGGTTGCCATGAAGAAGTTATTTGTTACCATCTGTTTGTTGGTGGTTAGTCTACCCCTGTATTCTCAGACTGTGATTGGATTTGACGCATTTGATCCAGCTGGTGATACGTATTATTCAAGTCCGTTGACTTTTACCGAGGATGGATATCCTTTCACTTTGACTACCGCAGGTGGGAGATCCACCCATGCTTTTATGGTAGATAAAGATTTTCCACGAGAATTTCAATTTGGCGATAACGCATTACCTCTTGCTACGGTTAAAATCACCATAACCCATAGAGACAGTTGGCTTTTTGACTTTAAAAGCATTGATCTTTTAACTACAATCACTGTCACAGATTGGGTGGTAAAAGGGTATAAAGATGGCGTGCAGGTGACTGGATCACCCTATGCTTTTTCATTGGTTCGTAATGCAGGCTTTGTGACTATAAGCCCTGATTTTCTTCAAGTGGATGAGGTGACTCTGGAGGAAAACCCGGCCAGCTCATTGGGTATTACACTGTGGTGCGACCATTTTGTGGTGGACAATGTGACTGATGCTTCTTTACCAGTCTCTCTCGCTTCCTTTTCTGCCCATCAGCAAGGCGCTGCCGTTATGCTAAATTGGGTAACGGAAAGTGAAACCAATAATACCGGATACATTATAGAACGTAAAGCCGATGGAGCAGAATGGCTGCCTGTTGCCTCTTGCCTTACAGATAACGAGCTACTGGGACAGGGCAATACCTCTGAACAGACAATGTATGATTTTATTGATGAGGCTGTTGAAGGCGGCCAGACCTATTCCTATCGCCTCTCTGATGTGGATTTTGAAGGCAATGTGACTGTGTTGGATGTGATCAATATTACATTGGATGATGTGCCTACAGAAACTGTGCTCAAACCCGTCTATCCTAATCCCTTCAATCCGGCCACCAAGATTCAGTATGAACTGGCCGAGGATTTGTCGGTTCTGTTGAAAGTAGTGGATATCCGCGGCCGGCATGTGCAGACCATCGTTCAAGGTGAGCACAAGACCGCCGGGGTCTACTCCATTCACTGGAACGGTCAGTCTGAATCTGGAATCAACGCGCCCAGCGGCGTGTACTTCCTGATGCTGCAGGCCGGTGATGTGATGAGGACACAGAAGGTGATGCTGGTGCGGTAGTGTGTAAAGGTTAAAGTGTAAAAATTATGTTAAATTGAATTCAGGGGCGACCGCTGGTCGCCCGAGCCTGTTGATAAACTGCCTTAATGAAAATGTCATCCCCTGATGCTCCTACAGGGGATCTTCATTCCGAACTAAAATGAATGAAGATCTCCGATAAAAGCAT
>JAGLOF010000067.1 GCA_023139105.1 bacterium | reverse complement strand
TGTTTCAGGATCTCTACCACGAAAAGCACTCGATAAGTTATTGCATCCGTCAATTCCTGTCTCTGCGAGGGAGCCTGTTCTTTAGGCGACTGCGGCAGTCTCCTCAAGGCTCAGCAGCAACTGTCCATTAATCATGCAACCATAAAGAGATTGATTTTAGCTGCTGTGGCAGAGTAAAATAATTAATCATAATTTGCAAATACCTGTTCAAACACGAGTATTAAAAGTTTTAATCCACAGAATACCCGGAAGAACCTTATTTTCTATCACTACTCTTGTGTCATTCAAAGAGACAAATCCTCTGACTACCGTCTAAAAACAACTGTTAGACGGTTTTTTTATAAAATCACTTTTGATATGCATAATTTTGAGTCGACAGTGTGTTGTGATTATTTATGCATAAATAAATATTTATTTATGATGAATGCTGTAATTATGAGAGGAGATGCAATGAAACGCCAAATAAGAAATATATTTTATGTTCTAATTCTGTTTTTGATGGCTTGCTCGCAGCAAAATCAATTTCCGGTTTTAGAGGGTGAATACTTAGCCCAGACTCCTCCCGGAGAGATTCCGGAATTATTTGCACCCGGTATTATCTGTACTGGAATGGATGATAGAGATATTGCCATCTCACCCGATGGCAGGGAGATTTTTTACGGTGTGCTTGAGAAACCACATTATGTCCTTATCTGGTTGAAAGAAGTTGATGGCGTTTGGCAGTCCCATAAGATTGCACCATTTTCAGGATCTTACAATGATTATGAACCACAATTTTCTCCTGATGGAAATCGAGTCTATTTTTGTTCTGAACGTCCAATGGAAGGTAAAGGAGATCCTAAAGATGCCGATATATGGTATGTGGAAAGAGAGGGAGAGAGTTGGGGCGAACCACAGAATCCGGGAGCACCTCTAAATTCGGAACTAAATGAATTTTATCCGTCTGTCACGAAAGACGGGACTGTATATTTCACATCTCATACTATGAAAATATGCCGCTCTGAATTTAAAAACGGCAAATATTGTGAACCTGAAATTTTGCCTAATCCAATAAATACACGTGCCGAATACAACGCCTTTATTGATCCTGATGAGCGATATCTGATCTACACATCACATTCGTGGGATCATGCTGCAGGAAGAGGGGATCTATTTGTGGCTTATCGTCAAGATGATGATTCATGGAGTGTACCCAGACATCTGGGCCATGATATCAATTCAAATGCAATAGAAATGAGTCCAACGGTTTCAAGTGATGGTAAATACTTGTTTTTCTCAAGTATGCGTACGAATGAAGCACATGATCCTGTTCAGGTAAAGACATATGAAGAACTCCTGACCAATTTCCAGAAGCCACAGAATAAAAAATTAGATATCTACTGGGTTGATGCAAACATATTAAATCAAAATATCAGCAAGGAGTAAATGAATATGATAATGATAAGGAAAATGAAAATTTATATGGAAGACTTTATACCTGGGATGTATCAATGAATGGAGAGACACAAGCCGGGGCCCGGGGAATTGCACCGGAAGGTTGGCATATACCTAGCCTGAGTGAATGGGATAAATTGATAAATCATCTTGGTGGAAGTGAGATTGCCGCAGGTAAAATGAAGTCAAAAGGTACGACTTTCTGGAATGATCCAAACGTAGGAGCAACAAATTCATCCGGATTTGACGGACGTGGTAGCGGAGAGAAAAATGAATCTGATAATTACGTATTTATGGGTAAGGCTGCTTTATACTGGTCATCTAATAATGTAGGATTTGATAGTACAAAGGCATCTTATATGTGTCTCCAATCAAAAACATCCAGTACCAGAATAATTCGTTGGTTTAAGATTATGGGGTATTCGATACGTTGTATAAAGGATGCTGAATAGAGCTACCAAAACATCACTAGAAATTTCCTTGCCAGTATTTACTCAATAGTAAAAAAACTGGCAAGGAAATCTGTTATGAGCCTTTCTACAAGTCGATTAATCGTGGAAATTTGGATAAAAGGCTATCAGGCAACTCATTAATCGTCTGTCCCAGGGCCGCTTTCATCTCAATGGCATTTGCTACTGCCTGTCCCCAGGGATGATTGTTCTGTATAACAAAAGTTGTCTGCTTTTCAGATGCAATTTTTTGTGTTTTTTGTGCCCATTCACCAAGTTCACTTTTATTGTAAAGATAATCATAACGGGCATTTCCGCCAAGAGCATGTTTTGCGGTCTGTTCTTTTGTGGCAAACCAATGTTTATAGTTTCGTCCATGGAGGCGTACATAACCCAGGTTACCGCATGACAATGCTTGTGGCTCTATTGACCTTCCTATAACCGGTTGATCAACAGCGGCAATTCCAACGCCTCGTTCTCCAAGAAAATTCAGTGTAGCTTTATTATCCCATGATGCATGACGGAATTCAATGACTAGTGGAAAAGAAGCAAATGCATCCATAATACGTGCTAAATGTCCACGTTCTTTTTCGCCATTTTTAAATCGCCATGGAAATTGTGCAAGTAGTGCTCCAAGTTTTTGAGATTCACTTAGCGGTATAATACCGTCAATGAATGTAGATACATCTGCATTAGAGAATGGGGATAAATCATGTGTTAGCCGTTGCCAGAGTTTGGCAGTAAACTTAAAAGCTGAATTGTTTTCGGTTTTTTTTACCCAGCCCTCAACAATATTATGTCGTGGTGGATAATAGAAAGTGGAATTTACCTCGGCAACATCAAAAAGTTGAGAAATAAATGTAAGTTCCTGGAAATTTTTTGATCTGTCAGCCGGATAAACAATGCCTTGCCAATCATCATATCGCCAACCGGCAGTTCCAACAAGGATGTTATTCATTATTTTTCATTTATTAATTGTTGTTTGTTTCCAGTCGAGAATGCTACTCCTCAGAATAGAGAGAGTATGATCCTGTTCCATATCTGTCAACAAAGAGAAATTTTCGATTATTTTTTTGATAATGCCAGATCTCAAATTTCCTTTGATTACCTGAATAGGATTTTGATCTTTCTATCTGTGTTGGTGCACCATGAAGAATATATATACGGCCTCTATCAGTCTGCCAGCCATCTTTTTTTGGCCATTCCGAAAAATGCAGATTTGAAAAGTGGATACGTTTGTAGTATTCATTTTCTAATTCATTAACGGCTGTTGAAGGAGTAGGATCTCTATCTTTCCAGAATTTAGAAAGGATTGTTTGCTGAGCAGCATCGTCCTGATCCAGCATATGTTTATACTCTTTACGTTTCATAATATGCATTAGTGCTTGAACGGCATTTGTCAAATCCGGCAGATAGTGAGAGTGCTGTGCCCAGCGAATAAGAAATTGTTCATTTATTGTTACAAAATTATCACCTTGCGTTGCTTGAATAATCAATTGATGTTGACCGAAACTCAGTGTATCCGGAACAGTTATACCAAACCACTGCCTGTTGTGTGGTGCTGCAATGACAAAAGAATTGCGTGTAGTAGTGTCTTTCCTTGATGAAATAAATGAATAAAAAAGTTGAATAGGTTGGTCGGTACATTGTGTTGTAATCAAAAATCGAGCTTCCATGGGAGGAGTGTTTTCAGACCTGACTGGATTCAATAAAGGATTTAAGTTGTGTTGTGTCGAATCATTATGCGTTTTATAAAAAAATAAAGGTGGGGATAGTGCAAGTTCAGTTATTTCAGGCAGTTTTATATTGAAAGATTCATTATATGCTTTGCCGCCGGCAAAATCATTGATTGAAATAAAAATTTCATATTTCTCTGGTTTTAAATGGAATTGAAATAGTTTAGTATGTTTGATTGTACGAACATTTGTCTCATCATAATTATTAGCTGTTACGAAATTAGTAAAAATTTTCCCATCAACTGCATTATCATCCTTATTAAATATATTTAAGGTAATTTCATAGTGTGCTCTGAATTCATTATCATTATAGATAAATTGAAGGAAATCATTGCTTAATTGAACATATATATTAAATCCATAGGTATTTTGTGTTGTGTCTACATAGTGCCATGTTTTTATAAATACAAGGTCTCTTTCTGCTTTCTGCCGGCCTCTTTTAAACGGTGCATTGCGAACCTGTCCGATTGCTATGTTTGTAATGAGCAATATACATATGAGGGCGACATTGCTTCCATAAGATAATTTTTTCATATCATGCTTCTCCATTAGTTCAATAATGCTCATAAAGTACGTAATATATATTAGATATACAAGAGTTTCCAATCTATTGAGTAATTGGTTGGAAGTAAAACAAATGGTTGATCTTAAACCAGTTTTTGTGTATACTATATTTGCTTGATGACTCTAAATATATGATGATAACATCTTGTAAAATAAAACGATAAGCTTGTATCATGCTTGTATGGGCAAATTACATACAGTAAAAGGCATGAATCTTGCGATGATGTCATCACTTAGTTATTTTTTTGCAATAACATACTAATTTTTTAGAATATAGGACTCAAAGGATTTTTATGCGAATTAGACAATGGTTACTCTGTTTTATTATATTGATTTTCAGTACAGGATTAGCTGCTCAGGTAACAATGGCGGCCATGGATTTTGAGAATAATAGTATTTTTGAGAGAAAAAAATGGGAGCCTTTAAAGAGTGGACTTGCGCAGATCTTAATATCAGAAATGCACTCAGTAGAATCTATTCAATTTGTTGAGAGACGCAGGCTTAAAAGCATTCTTGATGAGATTAAACTTGCACAGTCAGGGTTGCTCGATGAGAGAAAGGCCGCTGATATTGGCAGGTTATCAGGTGCCCGATATATGTTGTTCGGTTCTTATCTTGTGGGATTAAAAAATCAGCTCAGGATTGATCTGCGTATGGTAAATGTAGAAACCGGAGAAACAGTAAAAGCCGCTCAGAAGACCGGGCGCTCAAAAGATTTTTTGAAGTTAATGCATAATCTTATGAAGGAATTTATTAAGGATTTGTCAATACCCATAAGCAAAAATGAAATGAAAAGATTTAATAAAACCAAATCATTTCCAATTGCAACATTACTTGCATATTCTGAAGCAGTTAAATTTGAAGATGCAGGAAAATTGAAAAAAGCCGGCAGAACTTATAAAAGAATTGTGGATATGCAACCCAAGTTCAGACCGGCTCAAATTCGCCTTCAGGCAATAGTCAAAATTCTTCGTCAAAGGCAGAGAGAGAATCATTGAAGATCAATTGTGTATGAAGTAACGAATTTGTCAGCAATTATTATCAATAAACATAAGTTATTTTGCAATTTTAATATAATGTTTTAAGGAGATTTAGTGTGGAGGATTTTTCATGAAGATCCGGATGTTTGCCTATTTAATTATAGTAACTTTATTATCCGGGTGTGCGTCTTCCCGGATGTCGGATGCAGAATATTATGTAGAAAAAGAAGATTATGCAAAGGCAATAAAGGCATATCTGTCTCAAATAGAGCCACATCTTAAGGATGGTCGGGCTATGGTATATTATGACAGAGATGTTGTCACAGGGCTTGGTGAAGTCTATTGGCTGATGCAAAAATATGAAACAGCACTCCAGATTCTGCGCAGGGTTGTCACTAAAGATCCTTTCTTCGGTAAAGCTCAATATTATCTTGGCCTGAGTTACGAGGGCCTTGGTGAAGATGATAAAGCAATTGATGCATATAAAAACTATCCTAAAATCCCCGCTTCTGATCCCTATAGGTATGTTATGGCCGGTCGTCTGGACTGGATGATAAGAAAATTTATTATTCGTGATGTACAGAAAGTTTTACAGGATGAATCTGCATATAGCTGGGATTCTATTCTTGAAAATACTATTGGTGTTCTCTATTTTGACTCACAAAGTGAAGATCCCCAATGGGCTCCTTTGCAAAAAGGCTTGGCTGAAATGCTTGCTACTGATCTGGCTCAGTCTGGCGAACTTAATATTGTAGAACGAATGCGCATAAATTATTTAATGGAAGAATTGCGATTATCTGTCAGTGGAATGATGCAAGATGAAGAGCAGTTACGTGTTGGGAAATTTGTTGGAGCAAAAACTTTAATTAAGGGTTCATATATGATATTACCAAATATGAAAATGACCCTTGATGCCGGTATTTTTAATAGTCAATCATCAACCTTTCCCAGGCCGTCCAGCTATGAAGGATCATTAGGGCGATTATTTCAGATTGAGAAACAGCTGGCCTTTGAGATCTTTGAGTATTTTGGTGTTGATCTGCCTCTTGAAGCAAGAGAAGAGATCCTTAAAATTCCAACCAAGGATATGGAAGCTTTCATGAACTATTGTATGGGACTGGATGCATTGGATCGTATGAATTTTGCAGAATCACAGGAGTTTTTCCATAAAGCACTTGCAATCGATCAAAATTTTCAATTGGCGAAAGATCGTCTTATTCCCCAGAAGGTATGGGATATGACTCATAATCGTAATCTTGTTCGTTTGCAACATGATGTATCACAATTTGTACGGAAAATCCCCCGTGGAGGGCCTGAAAGGTTAATACAGCCTGAAAGCGGACTGGTAGGTGCCTGGAACCGGTTAATGAAGCTTTCCGCTTATCAGGGAGCCGGATTTTTACCAGGTAATGAAACCCGGAAAGGATTCCAGGAGGCAGATGACAAAGGTGCACGTTTACTTCCCACGACATTGGGTGTACCGCCTACTCCTATCAGGTAGTAGAATCAGCTGAATGATATTTGGATTTAAGGAGATACATTGTAATGAAGAATTTTATTATAAAATCAATACTCATTCTCGGGCTGCCTTTGTTGGGATTGGCACAGAGTATTACCTATGAAGGGCGTTGGGCAGAGGGGCATAATAATGCTGTTTTCTCTCGTAGCGGATTAACATTTATTGGGAACGGTGCACTGCTGGAAATATATGAAACTATAGGCGGAAGAAATAATAGACAATATCAACAGGTTCCCGGTGCATCAATTCTTCTATCAGATGTTGTTGAAGATATATGGGTACGTTCAAATGGGAACTATGCATATGTTGCATGTGGTGAAGCCGGTTTTCAGATTATTGAGTTAGATCTGGATAATAAGGCTTTTGGATCTATTGTATCGACAATCAATACACCGGGTTTTTGCAGTGGCTTGTTTCAATATGGCAACTACCTTTATATAGCAGATGGATCAGCCGGCTTATTGATATACTACATTGGTCTGGCTGATGATCCTGTTTTGCAGAGCAGTCTTCCAACTGGAGATTTTGCTCATGATATTTGGGTTTTAAATGATAATGCCCTCTTGATTGCTGCTGAATCATCTGGTATTTACAGTATTGATATTCTACAAAAAGATGAACCTCAAAAAATGGATAGTTTGGCCTTGTCGGAGATATTTGCATCGCCAAATAATGAATATCCCAGTCTTGCATGGCATGTTCTTGCAAATGATACAGTTGCCTATGTGGCTTCACGATGGGGTGGTTTGGGTATTGTTGATATTACCAATTTAAATAACCTGCGGGAGACCGGGCGCTGGACATGGCATGGCAGCCCAACAGATGTTCGGAGTGTTTTTGTTAATGGTGATATGGCTTATGTTGCAGCGGGGAAAGACGGGCTCTACAGTGGAATCGATGTATCTATTGCATCGGCACCTACGGGTCCGGTTTTTTCACCGATAATAATTGATGGAATTATAAATGATGTATTCGTAGTTAGCGATACTGTATTGGTAGCCAGTGGACGTGGCGGTCATCAGAAAGTTGTAGCTGTTGATGGTGCACCGGCACAGATTAATACACATATCAATACAGCTGATTACTCATATGATGCTGTTTTACATGGTAATTACGCATATGTAGCATCTGGTAGAAGCGGTCTTAAAACTGTTGACCTCCTCTCAGGTACCGGCGACAAGATACTGCTCAAAGTTGCATCGGAATGGGAGGATGGTGGGCAAGCTTATGGTGTGTATAAAAATTCGCTTTCACTCTTTTTAGCCGATGGTTCCAGAGGACTTAGTATCTTCAATATTTCAACTCCGGCAAATCCACAGCTTGACGAACAGTGGACGGCCAATGCAGATACTTGTTATGATGTGCATGTACCTTCAGGATATTTTGCCTTCCTGGCTTGTGGTAGTGAAGGTATGCGTGTAATAGATTATTCTCAATCACCATTGCAGGAAGTAGTGGCCGGTAGAACAGCTACCGGCGATAAATGCCGTGGAATATTTGTTGAAAACAACAAGGCCTACCTTGCTGCCGGAAGTGAATTGTCTGTCTATAATGTAAGTGGTTTAGCCAGTCAGATTGCACCGTTTCAAGAAGCCTCTCTTGATTGGAATTGGCTGGATGCCAGAGATATTGTCGTTCAATCTGATACTGTATTCGTGGCTAATGGTCAATATGGTGTATTATTATGGAATATGACTACAGATGAAGTTGATACGCTGAGTATAGCCGGGATTGTTACTGATATAAAAGTTTCAGGTAGAACCATTTATGTCTCTACCGGTGAAGAAGGTGTGAAGATTATTGATCTCTCCAGACCGGGAGAGTATGAAATAAGCGGTCGTTACAGCTCCAATGGTTTTTCTTCAAGTATCTTCGTTGAGGGAACAGACATTGCCGTTGCTGACGGCAGAGGAGGATTACTGCATTTGGATGCAGTGATAAAGTCAGAAATATCTGTCTCAGATACCTATATTGATTTTGGACCTGTAGCACATACACGCAGTCGTCCAAGAGAGTTCTTTATATATAATGAAGGTACAACATTGTTGACAGGTTCATTTGTCATGGCAAATAATGCCTCTGAGTTTGCATTCAGCCAGAATTCATTTGCCATTCCACCAGGAGATACACTTGGAATCACAATTACATTTACTCCGGCAACTGCCTATCAGAATCCAAGATCTACAACATTGACCATTCTCTCCAATGATCCGCAGAGCCCTGCGAAAGATATTACACTGCAATGGGAAGGTGGTAGCATTGCTGAAGAGTATGTAGCATATCAGAGCGATGTTTTTACCATGGGTCTGTGGCATTTCAACGAAACCGGAGGAAATATATTCAGTGACGCTTCTGCCAAAGGGCATGACGGTGTATTACTGGGTAATCCTGAGTTTGTGAATTCAGGAAAAACTGGATTTGGTAATGCTATCCGTTTTGATGAAAATGACGATCGTGGAAGAGTCTCTTATCATTCTGATCTGAACTTGAGGGATAAAACATTTACAGTTGAGTTTTGGTTTTTCATGAGTGAAAAGCCGGATACTGCAAAGTCAGGATATGGCATAATGTTACAGCGTGGTATTGGCGGAAACAATACACAATATCAGTTTGCTCTGGCAAATGAAAATAAATATAATATTGATGCATCTGAAGGCGGTGTCTATGTCAATTGCATGGATGGTGAGAATAATAATATTCTTCATTCCGGATCTATCAATGACCTGAGTATAAATCATTGGTATCATGTTGCATTAATGTCGGACAAAGAATATCTCCGCCTCTATTTAAATGGTGTACTGGAGGATTCGACAAAATTAACACGCCCTCTTGTTGATGCTGTCAATGAACCCTTGGGAATTGGTGCCAGTGCACAGGGTAATTCACCCTTTGTTGGAATTATTGATGAAGTACGTATTTCCAATGTAGAACGTCAGTTATGGGAATTGCATGTTAATCGATCAGCAATAAGATTAAGTGAAAACGTGATTGATTTCGGATCTGTTTTACTGGATGAAAGTCGTCAGCTACCTTTAAGAATCTTTAACCCTGGCAGTGAAGAACTGGCAATCAGCTCAATTGCATTGGAGCAGGGTTCTTCTGATATAACAATAACACCCACCGGTGCTCAAAATATTGATCCCGGAAAATTTTTGGATCTGACATTAACTTATCTGCCAGTTACAGGTTCAACACTGGATGATAAATTGGTAATAGAGTCCAGTGATCCATCAATGCCAATCCATGAGCTTCCAATTAGCGGTACCGGAATTGTAACTATTCCAGCTGGTAAATATGAGTCTGACGCTTTGACAACGGGTTTATGGCATTTTGATGAAGTTACCGGTTCTATCCTGTATGATTCATCAGAATCAGGACTTGATGGCCTGTGGCCATCAAAAAGTTTTTCTGCTAGTGCACAATTTGGTCGTGCAATAGATTTTGTACCGGGAGAGAACAGAATTGGAATACTGCCGGCTGATGAGAATATTTTAATTGGCCCGCGATGGGGTGGATTTACAGTTGAGGGCTGGATATTAATACCCTCTATATCATCTGGAAAACAAATTATTATGGCCCGTAATTCCAGTAACAGAAAACAGTTTGAAATATATTTGAGAGATCAGATTATCTATGCAGCATTATATGATACAAGCTCTGTCGTGCAGGGTATTGTTGAGGTAAACAGCAGTTTAAAGGGACCATTGGTTCTCAATGACTGGACTCATTTTGCCATGACTTATACTTCCGATTTACTTACATTTTACTTGAATGGCGATAAAGCCGATGAGAAGCCGTTTACAGTTGCCATGGAGGGATATAAATTAAATACTGCAATGGATACGGCATCTGTCAGGCTGGGTAGAGACTGGGAGAGGACGGCACCCTTCAGCGGTCGAATTGATGAAGTCAGGATATCCAGTGTTGCACGGCAGCCATGGGAATTTAATGTTGACATGGCCAGAGTAGTGTTTAATACCGATACATTGGATTTTGACAATGTCCTCCTGGAAAAAGATAGAATGCTTAAGTTGCACGTGAAGAATTCAGGCATTGACGATCTGCATGTTACGAATATTGTAAGTACATCGGGGCTTTTTTCTACAGATCAGACTGAATTTGTAGTTATACCGGGAAGAACTCAAATAGTTAAAGTAACCTTTTCACCAACTTCCACAGGCTCTTATTCAGGTACTCTACTAATTGAAACCAATGATCCGTTTGAAATACAGGCCAATGTGACATTGACAGGAACAGGTATTGATACACCTGTTGAAAACGCCTACACACAAGATCCGTTTACAACATTACTCTATCATTTTGATGAAACTTCCGGTGAAATAGTGGCAGATTCATCTCTATATGCATCCGATGGTGCCATAAGTGGGGATGCATCATGGAATTCACAAGGAAGATTTGCCGGTGCGTTGGCTTTTGATGGTGCAAATGATAAGGTTGTAATAGACACCATCCCCGGATTTGATGAAATTTATAATAATTTTATTGTTGAATTCTGGTTCAATTTATCAGAGAAGCCAACAGATCAATTTATGTTCTTTACCCGTGGTGAGGGAGCTAAGAACCGGATGGAGATGCGGCTTCATCCTTCACGGGGCATAGTGGCGGCTCTGTGGGATTCATCAGGAACAAGAGATAGTCTTGAAACAGGCTCTACAGATACTTTGAGGTTGAATCAATGGTATCATACATCTTTGTCCTGGAATGGTGATTCACTGTGTCTTGCGCTGAATAAGGTGTTTAGAGAAGGCATGGTCTGGCATAAAGCAATTAAATTTGATCCGGATGATGTGGCATTTATCGGAGCGGGTAATAATAATAAGCAATTTTACAAAGGTAAAATTGATGAATTCAGGATTTCAAGTATTACGCGTTATGACTGGGAATATAATGTTAAAGATCGTGAACTGTATGTAAATCCGCTATCACTTGATTTTGCAACTGTATTACAGGATCAGGAGAGGATATTACAGGTTGGCATTCATAATCTGGGAGATCAGGATCTTAAAATCGAGTCAATATCAGGAGGTGGCACTCTATTTTCATTTCCTGAGAATTTAACACAGTTCACATTGGGGCAGGCGGCTTATCAAGCCGTTCCTGTAACATATAAACCAGATGAAGCCAATGTTGTAAATGAGGATTCTCTCATAATTCTTGCCAATGGACAGAAAATTGTTATTGAATTAAAGGGTGCCAGCAGCGTGGCACGTCAATTAACTCAGTATGCGACAGATTCACATACGCTGTTACTGTATCATTTCAATGAATCCTCAGGATTAGTAGCAGCAGATTCGTCTGATAATAATATAAATGCTGATCTCAAACTTGGTGCATACTTCCAGTCAGGACTTTTTGGTGGAAATGCTGTTTCATTTGATGGTCATAATGATTATCTGAGTATTCCATATAATGTTGTTTACGACTTTGATTTATCCCGTCAGGATTTTACATTAGAGTGTTATATTCAAACAGATACGGTTGATCAGGGTATAATCTATTTCGGTGAACCTGATTCTGCACGTTTTGGGCTCAGTGTCAATTCCAGGGGTTATGTTGAAGCACATGGTTTCGGAGAAGGTGGCGGCCCTCAAGTTAATGACGGCGCATGGCATCATATTGCATTGATGTTTGATCATATTGATCAAAAGGGCAGCCTGTTTCTGGATGGATATGAAATTTGGGAGCGGGATTGGACAGGCAAACAGACAGATCTGGCTGATATTCCCATTATTGTCGGAGCACGCACAGCTAATGCCGGTTTTTTCAACGGAGCCATTGATGAATTGAGAATTTCAGATATTCCTCGTGAAAGATGGGAATTCCAATTTATTGACTATGGTATTGAAATTACCATGCCGGCAGAAATTGTTTCCGGGAGGGCATTCACCTTGGTTACCAAGTTGCCCAGAGTTATTACGGCTCTTCCCAATGGTGTAAGTATTAAATATAGAGCCGCAGGTATGAACCAATTTACAGAAATCTCTGCAACTGCAATTAATGATACAATGTTTACTGCTGCCATACCGGCAGATGCTGTTCTATCACGAGGCCTGGAGTATTATGTTGAAATTCATACTAATAAGAGTGAAACATTAACATATCCAATACTCGATCCGGATAATAATCCAATTTCACTTCAGGTTGTGCATAAAGGAATGCAGGCGAAAGTTGATCTTGTATATAGAAAATATCAAATGGTCTCCATACCTTATCATATGGAAGCTGCCAAGAGTGATAGTGTATTAAAGGATTTTGGCCTATATGATCCGTATAAGTGGGAATTATATTGGTGGGATCCTGTTCTGAGTGAACTTAGATGGGAGGCTGGTGTAGATACTGCGTATATTCATGTATCCGATTCTGCACAAGGATTCACATTTGTTCCGGGCAAAGCTTTCTGGATTGCATCAACTCAGAAAGAGACTTTCAATATCGGTCAGGGCTTATCTGTAACTACAGATACAAGTTACCAGATTACTATTGAAAAAGGTTGGAATATGGTGGCCAATCCATATGCATTCCCCATAAGTTGGAATAATTGTACACTTTCTGATTCAACATCAGGATTGTATTATCATGATCTTGCACAATCGGATCGTCCAATTCAGAATTGGAAACGCATGGATCCATGGGAAGGCTATTGGTTGCATAATCCTCAAGATCATGATGTTGTACTTACTATGCTGCCCAGAGAGACATCGATTTCAGCAGTCGGCAAGTCAATACACAAAGCTCAGAAGTTTAAAGAAGGTGAGTGGAATCTCTGTTTGATGGCTGAAACTGAGGATTACAAAGATATTTCAAATTATGCCGGAACGAGGGCGAATGCCTCTATGGAGTGGGATTTCCATGATCAACCTGAACCACCGGCAATATCAAATTCAATTGATCTCTATTTTGATCATCATGATTGGGAAGAACACGGAACAGACTATGCCTCTGATATGCGGCCCCTGATTGGAGACGGTCATGTATATAATTTCAAGATAGCTGTTCCACAAAGTCAGAAAAAATTAGATATTAAATGGATCTTGGAAAATGAGATGCCCGAACAGTGGTCCGGGTATATTTTCTCTATAAATAATGGCAATAGTCAGGATATCAGCCAGGAAAATTCCTGGAGAATCAAACTTTCCGGAGATGCTCAAATATTAGAGTTCAAACTGTTAGTTGGAAATGAGGCTTTTATTGCCGGACATCAGGGAGATATACCATTAGGGCCGGTCAAATTTGATCTCATGCAGAATTATCCAAATCCTTTTAATCCGGATACTCATATCAAATACAGTCTGCCAAAGCGCGGAAATATTAAAATCGATATATATAATAGTCTCGGTCAACATATTAAGACCTTGATTGATGAAGACACTCCAGCTGGATTTTTTGAGACTATCTGGAATGGTAAAGACAGTAAAAATAATGATGTAGCATCAGGCGTATATCTTTGTAGATTAAAAGCCGATAAAAAAGTTGCTATCAAGAAGATGGTTCTGGTCAGATAATCCCTTTTAGGGCCGAGCAAGGAGTTAAATGATGCATAAGCGATTCATTATGATATTTTTTATATTGCTATTGGCAGGAGTCTCAGCATTTGGACAGCAAAACAGGGATACAGAAAAAAATATTGCATTTATGGAGACAGGAATTACCTATCAATTGTGGAAGGTACAGCCTAATTATGAAGCAATACATCAGGCCGCATTTCCCCTTGCATTGGTCTTTCCAATGGGCAAAAGAATGATGGTGAATATTTCTAACACTCCGGCAATTTCATGGTGGGGTGATCATCGCAGGATTACTGGAATTTCTGATACATGGATTCAAACAAATTATGAGCTTATAGAAGATAAATTAATATTAAATCTGGGAATGACACTGCCTTCTGGCAAGACTCGTCTAGATACCAATCAATATGTTCTTTCCAAGGCTGTGTTGAGCCGTAACTTGTTTCAATTTCAACTGCCTCTATACGGACAGGGTATGAACATGAAGATCGGACTAATGAATGCCTTCAAATTAGGTGATAAGGCAATGCTGGGAGTAGGTTGTCAATATATTGCAAAGTCCGCTTATCATCCTGTAGAGTGGGACTATATCTATAAGAGTACTACAGGACAGATGGTAGAGGGACATTGGGATCTTGAATATGAACCCGGTGATGAGATAATGTTCCAGATTGGTATGGATGTTCTGGCCACAAAGAATCTTCGTCTCTCGTTTGACGGTTTTTATACAATTTACAACCGTGATATGCTTGGTGGTCAGGAAATTTACGGATCAGGGAATAAATTATCACTTAATGTTGATATGTTTTACAGGTATGGTCTGGATAAACATATTTTGAGTCATTTAACCTTCCGGCAAAGTGGTAAAAATGAATTACTTCATGGAGTAAATTTTAACCGGGAGGATATAAATAGTAATGGCCCTCAATTTGAGTGGGATTTACAGGGGAGTGTTTTATCAGATGAATTTAATTATGTTGATTATCTTATAACCGCGCGTTATTACGGAAAGAGTCAGATAGAGTTATCCCCAATAGAGTTTGTATTGGGTATGGGTTTGACATCTATGTTTAAACTTAATGAGTCTCTTGCATGTATGGTGAATCTTCAATATTTTTTCGGAGGTATAGAGACAGATTCCAATAAGGGCATTGTGGGTCTGGAATCTAAAGTAAAATTCCGTTATTCGTTCTAATATAAGAATATGGTTTTATGTTGAAGTACCGCCTTTTTAAATGGCGGTACTTTTTATATATTAGGGGAGTGGTTTCTTATTATTATTTATTCGTTTCACCATAGCTGAACATTCTTATAAGGAAATATCAAAATGAAAAAAAATATCTGTATTTACTTTGTTCTGACTTTACTATGTTTCCCTCTACTTGCACAACAGGTTGAGGAACCGCAAATTTTATTAAAACATCTGCGTGGTCAGATATATCATGTTTCAGGAACTGTTGGTGGTAATATAGTCGCTCATATTGGTGAAGATGGCGTATTACTTATCGATGCTGGTTCTGTAGCTGCACACCAACCGTTGATTAAAAAAGCAATTGCCACTATTACTGACAAGCCTGTTAAATGGCTGATTAATACTCACTGGCATTCAGATCATACAGCTGGAAATGTACCATGGGGAAGTGAAGGTATAAAAATTCTGGCTCATGAAAAGGTGGCAGATCGATTACGTACTCAGCAATATATTGAATTTATGGACAGAACTGTCAAGCCATTGGATAAGGATGGTATTCCTGACAAAACTTTTTCAAAATCAAAAATTCTTAGGTTCAACAAAGAAAAAATTGACATACTGCATATTGCTGCCGGTCATACTGATGGAGATGCAGTCATTGTTTTCAATAATGCCAATATAATCCATATGGGTGATCTCTATTTTAACGGACTTTATCCTTATATTGGAATTTCTTCAGGTGGTTCTATTGGCGGTATGATCAAAGTAATCAACTGGACATTGAAAGAGATGAATGAAGAAGCCATTGTTATACCGGGCCATGGTCCTGTTTCCACAAAGGCTGAGCTGCATACTTATGTTAATATGCTCATAAAAACCCGTAATAACATTTTGCCAATGGTTAAAGCAGGCAATACACTTGAGGAGATTCAAGCAGCACGTCCAACAAAGGAATTTGATGAGGCTTGGGGAAAACTCTGGTTATCCGGTGATGAATTTACACGCCTTATTTATATGGACCTTATCCGTTCTGCGAAATAAATGCATAACCACATTTTAAATGATTGTGAGATAAATTATTTGCTCGATTTTTTGTCTTTACGGTATTATATTAACACATTCGCAGCAATAGTACAGTGTTAGTATGCTAAAAATTTTATAATTATCAAGGATTATATTAATGCAAGAAAACAGGGTTGTTATAACAGGGCTTGGAGCTGTCACACCTATTGGTATTGGTGTAGATGATTTTTGGAATGCTTTAAAAAAGGGCAAAAGTGGTATTGGCCGTGTAACTAATTTTGATATTTCCGAGTTTCGTTCCAAATTGGCAGCAGAGATAAATGATTTTAATCCTGAGGATTGGATTGATAGAAAATCCGCACGCAGAATGGATCGTTTCACCCATTTTGGTATTGCTGCCTCCTCAATGGCAATGACAGATGCCGGTTTGGAAATTGGAAACTTTGATGGAAAAAGGGCAGGTGTCATTATCGGATCGGGTATTGGAGGTTCAAAGACTATAGAAGAAGGTTATGATATTCTAAATACCAAGGGACCAAGTGGAATACCTCCGTTTTTCATATCCAAATTACTAATAAATATGGCTGCTTGTATGGTCTCTATCAGATATGGCCTGAAGGGACCATTGATGGCAAATTCTGTGGCCTGTTCAACAGGTACAAATGCTATTGGAGATGCTGGCCGAATCATTCAGCGTGGTGATGCGGATATTATGCTGGCCGGTGGATCTGAAGCTTGTATTGATAAACTGGCATATAGCGGATTCTGTGCTACACGTTCAATGACTTCCAAAGAAGATCCTGAGAAAGCCTGCCGCCCCTTTGATAGAGAAAGGGATGGATTTGTTATGGGTGAGGGCTCTGGTATTGTAGTACTTGAGTCTCTTGATCACGCAATTAAGCGAGGGGTAAAGATCTACGCAGAAGTTGGCGGCTATGGAAGTACAGCCGATGCGTTTCACTTTACTGCCCCCCATCCTGAGAGTGAGGGTATGATAAGAGTGATGCAGATGGCTCTGGATGATGCCGGTCTTGCTCCGGAGGCTGTTGGATATATAAATGCTCATGGCACATCAACTGTATTAAATGATAAATGTGAGAGCACTGCAATTAGCACTGTTTTTGGAGATCATGCCTCCAAATTAAAAGTCAGTTCAAATAAATCAATGATTGGGCACCTTCTGGCTGCGGCCGGTGGTGTCGAATGTGTTGCAACTGCCTTAAGTATACATACTGGCCAGATTCCTCCAACTATTAATTATGAGACTCCTGATCCGGATTGTCCATTGGACTATGTTACAAATGGAACTGAGAATATTTCACTGGATGCAGCACTTACAAATTCATTTGGATTTGGTGGAGGAAATGCTTCTTTACTAATTAAGAAATATAAGATTCTATGATGTAAATGTTTTCTTTTTAAGACATCCAAGTCGGGAACAGTGCCTGGCTGCATCTTAGGTTGTTTTATTTGTTTTTTGTATATTGGAACTTGGAATTTTAATGATTACCAGTATGTTTTTAAAGCAGTGATGCATGATAAATTGAAAAATGTGGACGCAGCTTATAGTTTTGAATTTGAGATTATTGAATAAATTATAATAAACATATTGCAAGAAAATAAGGGAGTCCCCTCCCTTATTTTCTTGCAATATGTTGAATCGAGTGGGTAACTGAAACCAATAGAAAATATATTTGCCACTGATTATCACGGATACTCACAGTGTTTATCTGTGGCTTAATTGTTTTCTTGATATCTACCCACACTATTCAACATAAAGCCTATTTTTTTTGGCACTCCGTCCCAATGTTTTAGCGGTTAATCCCAGAATGCCGATGTTTGTCCCTCCCGGCTTTTAATTCAAACCAATAATAATTAAAATTATCCAATACTAGAAACACAAATGAGCGTTAATCTGCTTTGACGTTTAAAATTGAATATCAATTTTCAGAGGTATAATTATGAAAAAGATTGGATTAGTTCTGAACGTACTGATTTTGTTGATTTCAATTACATCCTGTTCAAAGCAGGGATCTGATTGGTCTCAATGGCGTGGTCCAAATGGAAATGCTGTGACTGATGAATCCGGATGGCGTCCTGAAGCGATAAATGATGAATCTAATATTTTATGGCGTGCTAATGTTGGAGCCGGGCATTCTTCAGTAACGGTAAAAGACAATCGTTTGTACACAATGGGACAGACAAAAATTGAAACTACGTCAGATACAACCTTTGAATCTGCTGTTTGGTGTCTTGACACTGAGACTGGCTCCACTGTCTGGCGCTACACATGGCCTACTGAAGAGCAACAATGGCCCGGACCGGGATCTACACCAGTGATCGATGAAAATCGTGTTTATGCATTGAGCCGTAAAGGAAATATGTACTGTTTTGATGCCCTGTCCGGTGAAGTAAACTGGATGATTAATATAGTTAAAGAGAATCTGGGTTCACTGCCAAATGAGAATTTGGGTTTTCATTCATCTGCTCTGATAGTTGGAGAGAAATTGATCCTCAATTCAGGTTCTGCCGGGCTTAGTTTGAATAAAATGACCGGTGATGTAATCTGGCACAGTGGTCCCGGTAAGGGCGGGCATGCATCGCCTGTATTGCTTAATGGTGGGGCAACGCTAATTGTTAATCCTCAAAAAAAGATGGTCATTGTTGATTTAAATTCGGGTAAAGTATTGTGGGGCCAGGACTGGGGTGGCTCTATGGATGCAATCAACCTTGGTGATTCCCGAATTTTTGCTCCCAGGTGTGAATTTGTTCAGCTGTTAAATGTATCTTCAAATGGAGCTGATGTTCTGTGGGAGAGCACACAAACATTGCCTAGATCATTCCTTAATTTTACTGTTTTCAATGAGCATGCTTACGGTTTCAGCCGTAAAGGCAGGGATCAGGTATTGCAATGCATCAGTATGGATCAGGGTGACGTAATATGGCAGGAAGAGTGTAATATGTTCGGTGCATTAATTGTTGCAGATGGAAAACTTATCATGTTTGATGGTATTGGCATGTTGATCATTGCCAACGCTTCTGCTGAAGGTTATAATGTTCTTGCTCAAAGGAAATTGTTTGACCTGAAGGACCGGAGGGACTATCCACGTAATACCAGGCGTGATCTTATTGAATACTGTTGGACAAATCCTGTATTGGTGAACGGAAAACTCTATGCCAGAACCAATCATGGAAATTTGGCCTGTGTGGATCTTAGATGAATTTTGGCTCTATACTGGATCGAGTTACTGTACTCTTTATGAATTAAGAAAGAAGCACAGCATATCTCCACGGAAAGTACACGGAGTACACACAGAGAAGGGCAGAAACGCCAAATAATGTAACATTTAGATAGTAGGGGCAGCTTTTGATGGGAGTATGAGATAAAGTGAAAGAGCTGCCTAATATGACATCACAGAAAATATTGTGATTACACCGGAAAAGATATTTGTAAGAGTTGTTTCTTGATTCTGTGTTAAATCCGTGAGGATTCGTGGAAAAATTTATTGCACTGTGGACGAAAAAGATTGTTATTATCCACTCAAAACAACATAATACCTAAATTTCTAAAAGGGAGTAGTAAAGATGAAAAAAACTTTGAGTGTCTTAATATTACTGTTGATATTGTTAGGCCTTCAGGCGTGTTCAAAAAACAGACCAGCATGGACATCCTGGCGCGGTCCGGTCGGTGACGGTACTTCCGGAGAAATGTTGTGGTCTGTTGATAAGATATCGGAATCGTGGCGCTTCAATGTTGGTAAAGGACATTCTGCGGTAGTCTCCAACGGCAAATACTGTTATTCTCAGGGCAATAAAATGTCTATTGTAGATGGTGATACTCTTGAAGAGGAGTATGTATACTGTTTGGATGCACGCACCGGTAAAGAGATTTGGCATCAGAAATATCCATGCAAGGCTGAAGGCTGGCCCGGACCGGGAGCAACACCCTTAATCTATAAAGACAAAGTTTATACTATTGGCAGGCAAGCCAAGGTTTTGTGCCTGGATGCTGCCAACGGTGATATTGAATGGGAGAGAGACCTGGTTGCTGATTCATTGGCACCAAAACACCTTTATGCCGGTTCACCGGTGGTTGTTGGGGATGTGCTGTTATTGAATGTTAATAAAGCTGGAACCGGCCTGGATAAGAATACAGGTGAAACAATCTGGACAAGCCAGAAGGGTGTCTCTCAATTTGGAACACCAATAATTAAAATGATTCAGGGTAAGGAAGCCGCCATTTTGGGAATTGGCAAAAAATTGGTTGCCTTTGATGTGCAAACCGGTGATACATTATGGCATACGGATTTTACATCTGCATGTGCGCCTCCTCTATTATTGGGTGACAAACTTTTTTGTAGTGACCGTCATGCAGCATTGTATCAGTTAAATGATGAAGGAGCTACACTGCTATGGGAGAAGAAAAAACTTGGTCGTGCGTTTCAGACATTTGTAGCACTTGACGGTTTTGCATATGGATTTACTTCAGTTAATCGAAAAAGTCAGCCATTGACATGTATAGATCTTGCCACCGGTGAAGAAAAATGGCGTCAGGAACTTGGCCGCTGGGGTGCTCTGAGCCTGTCTGACGGTAAGTTGGTCATACTAACCGGTGATGGTCAATTTGTTGTAGCAGAGGCCTCGCCTGAGGCTTATAATGAGTTGCATCGCAGCAATGGCGTGACAATGCATGATAATGAAGGGATTAAAGATATGAAAGGTTGTTTCTGCTGGACCAATCCGTCTATTGCTGACGGCAGATTGTATTTACGCAATAACTATGGTGATATAACTTGTTTTTCTGTTGATTAAAAATTGGAGAAAAAATGAAACTATTTATTCGTTTTGGGGTAATTATTATTTTGATGATCTGCACTGTCTCAAGCATGGCTCAGGATTGGTCTGCATGGCGCGGGCCCAATGGTAATTTTATAAGTGATGATACACAATGGAATCCGCAGTCAATTAATTCCGGTACTAAAGTTCTGTGGAGGGCTGATGTAGGATATGGGCATACCAATGTTTCAATCTTGAACGGCAAGCTCTTTACCATGGGTGAATCAGTAAAATATGCTGGAAATGATACAACTTATACTGAATCAGTAACCTGCCTCGACAGTAAAACAGGTAAAGAAATATGGTCATATGATTATCCCGGTGCTCATGGACGTTATCCCGGGCCAGGTGCTACTCCCTACGTGGATAATAAATATCTTTATACACAAACACGGGCCGGTGTAATTCTCTGTCTTAACAGTAAAACCGGAAAACTGATATGGCAGCGTGATTTAGTCAAAGATGGTATTACTCAATTAACACATTGGGGCTGCTGCAGTTCACCGGTACCTGTGGGCAATAGTTTGCTAATCAATGCGGGATCAGCCGGAGTATCTCTTGACCTGGCAACAGGTTCTGTTATCTGGAAGAGTGAAAATACTATGAGCGGGCATGCTACTCCAGTGGTCTTTAAAGAAGGTGGAAAAGTACTTGCGGCCATTCAGTCGGACAGAGATTTTCACATTATCAATGTAGATAATGGGGAAATAGTGACTTCCATGAAATGGGATTCTGATCAAGATCCTGTTAAAGTTGGATCACAGTTTTTTCTTGCCGGTGGTCATAAACGGGGTGAAGGAAGTAAATTGCTTAACTGGAAAGACAATCAACTTACTCCGGTATGGGAATTAAAAACATTGGCACATGGCTTCCAACCGTCAATTATCAAAGATGGCCATGCTTATGCAGTTGATTTGAAGAATAGAAGAAGTCATCCTTTAAATTGTATTGAACTATCTACCGGTAAAATTAAATGGGAAAAAAACTTTGGTGAATGGGGTGCTTTGCTTGCGGCCGGTGAATATCTAATATGGATAGGTGGATTGGGAGAATTGGTTGTAGCAAAAGCCAGTAGTTCCGCATATGAAGAAGTGGGCCGTATGACTGTATTTGATATTAAAAAAGATGAGCTGGGCATTGATGGACAACCCAGAACCTGCTGGACTACGCCAGTACTGATTAATGGGAATGTCTATGTCCGCAATACCTATGGTGAAATAGCCTGTATCTCTTTAAAATAACTTATACTTCACTTGATTTTTACCTGATTTTTATTTAAACTTATCATTGTCGGATCGTCAGTTCGCTGGCGGTCCGATATTTTGTTGACTGGAATTCACAATCCGGAGTTTTTTTATGATTAAACATTATTTATCAATGGCGATGCGTATGTTAAAAAAATCTCCTGGAACAGCATGGATAAATATATGTGGATTGACTATCGGTTCAGCTGCATTTTTATTCATCTTGATCTATGTGCAGTTTGAGCAGTCTTATGACCAGGTTCATCCTGAATATCAACGTTTGTACAGACTAAGAATACAGCGATTCACAGAAGATGGTCAAGCCTCACGTTTTGCCTCTTGCGCACCGCCTGCCGGTTTGCGGATTCGGGATCAATTGCCTGAAGCTGATTTGGTGGCGCGTTGTGTCCGTTACAAAGCCAGCGTGAGTTATAGAGATAATGCATATCTTGAAGACCGGTTGTACTTTGCCGAGGCTGAGTTGTTGAAGGCACTTTATTTTAATCCCCTTAATGGCGATTGGGACCATGCACTGTCTGTGCCCAATCAAGCTATCATTTCACGCTCTACTGCTGAACGCTATTTTGGAAAAGATAATGCAGTTGGCAAAGTGATTCAACTTGACAAGAAGATGAGTTTTAAAGTGGTTGCTGTGTTTGAAGATACAGCACCTAATGTTCATATCAAGTTTGATATGCTGCTGTCTTATCATAATTTGCTTGATATTTACGGAGAAAGCTTTGAAAATGCCTGGGGGCATACCGGTGTTTTTACCTATCTACGCCTGAAAGAGGGCGCAAATCTTCAAAACATGAAGATGAAATTGGAAAAACTTGTAGATGCCGAGTTCGGTGAAGCATTGAAATATTACAATATGTCCATGGAGCTGGTTCCTGATCCTGTAACATCAATTCATCTTAATTCTCATCATATGCAAGAAGTTGAAGTTAATGGCAATAGTGATTCCGTACAATTACTTTTCTTTATTGGAGTATTTATCCTTTTTATGGCCTGGGTAAATTATATCAATCTGGCCACTGCAAGATCTATGACGCGAGCCAAAGAGATTGGTCTGAGGAAGGTTGTTGGTGCTAAACGTTCTCAATTAATTGCTCAGATTTTTACAGAGGCCGCTTTAATGAACGGATTGGCAATAGCACTCTCTCTTGTCATTGTCTTAATATGTCTGCCGTTTGTTGAGACCATCACTTATATTCCTCTGAGAAGTTCTTTTGCATTTACATATGAGTTTGCAGTATTAATAATTTGTATGTATTTGATAAGTATTGTCTTTTCTGGCTTGTATCCGTCGTTAATATTAACGGGATTCCGCCCTGTGGCAGTTTTAAAAGGAAGTATAGGCCGCTCTGCCCATGGAAGAGGATTACGCAAAGTACTGGTAGTCTTTCAATTTATTATTGCTATTGCCATTATGACTGGTACTTTTGCAGTTCAAAAACAGATCGGCTTTATGCAGTCACAATCTCTTGGTGTTAAGATAGATCAAACAATGGTTGTGCGGTCTCCAAGGGTGCGAGGCAATGCTGTTGATGAAACCTTCAAGACCTTTAAAGATCAGCTTCTTTCAAATAAATTCATTCTAAATGTCTGCCATGTCACGGAAGTTCCCGGCAGGCAGATTTATTGGGATGCCGGTGCTATTATGCGTAAAGGGCAGGATGCCAATCAAGGTAAAACCTACCATATTATGGGTGTAGATGCTGATTTTGTAGATTTCTTTTCTATACAGTTAGCTGCAGGACGAAGCTTTTCATTGGAACACTCATCAGATCATGAATCAATTTTACTAAATAAAACTGCCTGCAAGCTCATGGGCTTTGAGATACCTGAACAGGCTGTTGGCCAGCAGGTACAGTACTGGGATAAGTTTTATACCATTATCGGTGTGGTGGATGATTATCATCAACAATCTGTTAAAATGGCCTTTGAACCAATTTTGTACCGTTATATGCCAACGGGCAGAGATATTAGAGGACAGTTTGCTGTACGTATTGATGTAAAAGATCAAGACCGGACAATTGAATCTATTCAGAACATGTATGATAAGTTTTTCCCCGGTAATGCCTTTGAACATTTTTTTCTTGATGAGTATTTTGATCAACAATACCATACTGATGAACTTGTTAAGCAGATTCTCGCTTTCTTTGCTTTGATTGCTCTTTGCATTGCTGTCCTTGGTGTACTTGGGCTCTCTGCCTTTGATACTACTCAGAGGAGGAAGGAGATTGGTATTCGTAAGGTTATGGGCGGAAGTGTATTGAAGATGGTATGGCTGCTTATCTCTGAGTTTTTTCTACTCATGGGATATGCTGTTGTTATAACTATTCCCGTTATCTTCTGGGGGCTTGGAGTTTTCCTTAAACAATATGCTTTTCGTATGTCTATAACTGCAGATCTATTTGCATGGCCAATATTGCTGTTAGTTTTTTCAACTGTGGCTTTTATGATTTGGCAGATAACCGGAGCTGCTATGGCAAATCCTGTTAAATCTTTGAGGTATGAATAGGGGGGGCCTGTAACCTGATTTTGTAGTATGTGTCTATTGTTTTTTGTTTGGATTTTTATATTTTTCTGTTTTTCCATAAATTATAAATTAGCTATTGCATAACATTCCTGTTTTTTATACATTAGTTCTCCATTCCAATCATTCATTTTTTTCAGCTGCATCTAACATGGTGGTATTATCATGATAAGAGTGGCTTTAGCACATCCGGATAATCATAAACCTATTAAGCTTCTTGATCAGGTAATTGCCGCTTTGCGTATACGCCATTATGCATATAAAACGGAAAAAGTGTACGTCAGGTGGATAAAGGATTATGTGATTTTTCATGGTAAAAGGCACCCGAAAGATATGGGTGAAAATGAGGTCACTCAATTCCTTACGCATCTGGCTGTAAATAGAAATGTTGCTTCTTCCACGCAGAATCAGGCTCTTTGCGCATTGGTTTTTCTGTATAAGCATGTTCTTGATAAAGAATTAGGTAAATTTAAGGGATTGGTATGGGCGAAAAAGTTAGCCAGGTTGCCTGTTGTCATGGATAAAAAGGAAGTGGAATGTTTGTTAGCGCATATTCATGGAAAACCATGGCTTATTGCTAATTTACAGTATGGAGCGGGATTACGCCTGAACGAGTGTTTAAGGCTGCGGATAAAGGATATTGATTTTTCCTACCATCAAATTTCAATATGGGAGGCAAAGGGTGCTAAGTCGCGAGTGACAATGCTACCACTTGTCATTGAGCAACCGCTGAAAGTGTATATTCAGAAGGTAAAGAAACAACATGAAAAAGACTTGAAAAGTGGATATGGATCAGTGGAACTGCCGTATGCGCTTTCAGAAAAATACAAACATGCAGATAAAACATGGAAGTGGCAGTACGTTTTTCCGGCTTCACGTATATCGCAGGATCCACGAACGGGAATTAGAAGACGCCACCACCTGGATGAAACTGTGCTGCCCAAGGCTTTGAAAAATGCACTTAAAAAAACAGCGATTACAAAGCATGTAACCAGCCATACATTCAGACATAGTTTTGCCACGCATCTTATTGAGGCAGGTTATGATATTCGTACTGTACAGGAATTACTTGGGCATGCCAGCGTTGAAATGACGATGAAGTATACACATGTTTTAAATAAAGGCGGAAAAGGCGTTACGAGCCCGGCGGACAGGTTATAAAATGGATCATATTATTACTAAAAATGTCCGTAGGCCAGGAGAACCAGGTACAATTAAATTGCAAAGAATATATGGTGATGATCTTGTATGTGTGCGATATAAATATGACTACAAGAAGAAAAAACGTTATAAAACAATCGAATTATTGGTAGATGAAAAAGACTGGGAACCATGCAGTACAGATCAGTACTGTTATAAGCGTGTATATATAAAGATTGGCAGTCACGAAATGGAATTGCAGAAAAATATTAAAGCTGCAGGTGCCATATGGAATGCAGAGAAAAAAGCATGGAAATTGGCTGTACAAGTTGTAAGGGATATGGATATTGAAGATAGAATTGTAATAGATATTGGATAAAAGACAGGGATAAATATTGATAAGCTTGGCAACATGCTTATTGATAAGCTTGGAAATATTATTAATTTTACATTGATAAGTTTAGAAACATATTGATAAGTTTATCAATATTTATTGGAACCGGCTTTACCGGTTAATAAATGGTTAAATGAAGCATAAATGCAGTAAAAACAAGAGAATAGCATGATTGAATCCGTTCAAAATTCGCATGATTTTGAAATTGCTGATATTTTTCGGCAATACTGGGATAAATTTGCGAGGACTTATAAAGTAAA
>JAGLOF010000066.1 GCA_023139105.1 bacterium | reverse complement strand
TACACAAAATTATTTACAGAGTCGTACAGAATTGTAGTTGATGATTTATTACATCTTTTTTTATAAATCCCTACATCTTTTTCTCTCTTGTTCGTTTTGTTCGTTGCCAATCCCTATATTTTTTCTGTGTCTTTCTGTGTTTTCAGTGGTTAATTGCTCTTTCTCTTCTCCGCTCTTCTCCGCTCTTCTCCGTGTATTTTGTAGGCCAATTGGTCCTGCTCTCTTATCAATCCGGCAACAAAAAACACCCCCCGACTATAAAATAATCAGGGGGTGTCAAAATTAAACCTGAATAAAACGCTGTTTATGCTTCAGACATATATTTATAGAAGTTGTAACGACGGCGGATCACTTCGCTCAGCTCGTTCCAGTAGCCATCCACCTTGTCGGGGAAGGTCAGGCGCAGAGATGTGTAGCGTTTCTCGCCTTCAAGGAATTCCTTCACATCCACGGTGGGTTCCTTGGAATCCAGCTGTAAGGGATTTTTGCCCTCTTTACGCAGATCAGGATTGTAGCGATAGAGCATCCAGTAACCGGAATCCACAGCCTTCTTCTCTTCTTCCTGAGCCTTTGCCATGTCAATTCCATGGTTGATACATGGTGCATATGCCATGACCAAAGATGGTCCGTCAAAGGCTTCTGCTTCCTGAATGGCTTTCATCATCTGGTTCTTATTGGCACCCATAGAAACACAGGCAACATAAACATAACCATAGCTCATAGCCATCAAGCCCAGATCTTTCTTGATAGTGGTCTTGCCGGATTCGGCAAATTTAGCGACAGAACCAAGAGGTGTGGCTTTGGAAGCCTGACCGCCGGTATTGGAGTAGACTTCGGTATCCATCACAAAGATATTGATATTCTTGCCCGAGGCAATCACATGATCAAGACCGCCAAAACCGATATCATAGGCCCAGCCGTCACCGCCGAAGCACCACATTGACTTGGGTACAAAGTAACTTCCCAGCTCTTTAATGATGGACAGGGCTTTTTTCAGCTCACCGCTGGCAGCATTGATAGCAGCAGGCAGCAGAGCCTTTATCTTGGCTGTCGTGGCTTTAATCTCTTCCAACTCGCCTTCCCAGATCTTTTTGGCAACTTCAATTGCAGCCTTAAGATCACCTGTAACACCATTTTCAAGTGCTTTGTCCATATTCCATGCCAGCTGCTTACGGTTGGCTGTTACAGCCAGAAGCATGCCGTAACCGTATTCTGCATTATCTTCAAAGAGAGAGTTGGCCCATGTAGGTCCGTGTCCGTCTTTATTCTTGCAGTACGGAATTGTCGGGAATGTGCCGCCCCAGATGGAGGAACAACCCGTGGCATTGGCTACAATCATTCTATCACCATAGAGCTGGGTGATTAGTTTCACATAAGGTGTCTCGCCACAACCGGCACATGCCCCGGAGAATTCCATCAAAGGCTGTTTGAACTGGCTGCCTTTTACAGTACCTACTTTAACTGCGTTAGAGAGCACATCTTCAGGCAAATTGCTGAAGAAAGCAACATTGGCATTCTGACCGGCAGCGCGTTCTTCTTCGATGGGCTTCCATTCCAGAGCCGCTTTGGGGCATTCATTGATACAAGCTTTACAGGATTGACAGTCTTCAATGTAGACCTGAATCTTATAATTATAATCGGCACCGTCTTTACCATTGGCTTTCAATGTATTGAAAGACTCAGGAGCACCTTCAAAATTTGCACGATCAATAAGCTTGGGACGGATGGCAGCATGGGGACAGACAATAGAACACTGATTACACTGAATACAGTTCTCGGCAATCCAGTGAGGGACTATGGGAGCTACGCCGCGTTTTTCCAGCTGCGTTGTACCTGATGGCACAAAACCGTCGATGGGCATCTGAGATACAGGGATGCTGTCGCCTTTTTCCCGCATGATGGGCTCGATGATATTGCGTGTGAATTCATCGGCATCATCGGGGATCAAGGTTTTCATCTCCATGAACTTTCCAGGAAGCGCAGCAGGCACAGCTACTTCAACCAACGCAGCTTCGGTGGCATCCACGGCCTTCCAGTTCATATCAACAATGTCCTGACCTTTTTTCTTAAAGGTTTTCTCAATGGCATTCTTGATAAGTGCAATAGCCTCATCCTGGGGCAGCACGTTGGAGATAGCAAAGAAAGCGGCCTGCATAACTGTATTAATACGGCCTCCCAGGCCAATCTCGCGGGCAATTTCCAGGGCATTAATATTGTAAAATTTAACTTTTTTATCAATAATGGTCTGCTGCATATCCTTGGTCAGATTCTCAAAAGCTTCGGCAGAGGACCAGTTGGAGTTAAGCAGGAAGACGCCATTCTCTTTAATACCTTCGAGGATGTCATAACGACCGATAAAGTTCTGGTTGTGACATGCTACGAAATCGGCATTCTGAATCAAATAAGGTGATTGAATGGCATTTTTACCAAAACGTAGATGGCTGCGTGTAATTCCACCTGATTTTTTCGAGTCGTATTGAAAGTAACCCTGGGCGTACATATCAGTATTGTCACCGATGATCTTGATGGAGTTCTTATTGGCTCCCACTGTACCATCAGCTCCCAGTCCCCAGAATTTACACGAGATCGTGCCCTCAGGCAGTGTGTTAATAGCATCTTTTATATCGATAGACGTATTGGTCACATCATCATTAATACCCACAGTGAAACCGTGGCGACCACCAGCGTGATCGTAAACTGCTTTAATCATGCTTGGTGTGAATTCTTTTGAGGATAGACCATAGCGGCCACCGATGATATTTACATCTGGGCGGGTTTTCATGGCAGCAACTATATCCATATATAAAGGCTCACCGATAGAACCTGGCTCTTTTGTACGATCGAGCACGAGTACTTCTTTTACCGATGCAGGCATGGATTTTACAAAATGTTCAACACTGAAGGGGCGGTAGAGACGTACTTTTACCAGACCGACTTTTTCGCCATTGGCGTTAAGGTGGTTGATGGTCTCTTCAATGGCTTCACAGCCGGATCCCATTGCTACAATAACCTTCTCTGCATCGGCGGCACCGACATAATCAAATAAGTGATACTGACGACCGATAACCTTGGCAAGCTCATCCATGTATGACTGAACGATCTCAGGAGTGGCATCATAGAATTTATTGACAGTCTCACGACCCTGGAAGTAGACATCGGGATTCTGAGCACCCACTTTTACACGGGGATTTTCAGGATTTAGAGCACGGGCACGGAAATCTTCAACGTACTTACGATCCAGCATCTCACCCATGGTCTCATAGTCGATAACTTCAATTTTTTGAATTTCATGAGAGTTGCGGAAGCCGTCAAAGAAACTAAGGAAAGGCACAGTGGACTTTAATGTACTTAAATGACTGACCACAGCAAGATCCATAATTTCCTGAACACTGGACGCTGCTAAAAGAGCCCAGCCTGTATTACGTGCAGACATCACATCAGAGTGATCACCGAAAATAGAAAGGGATTGACATGCCAGTGAACGGGCAGATACGTGGAATACAGCCGGCAGCATCTCACCTGCAATTTTATGCATATTGGGCAGCATAAGCATCAGGCCCTGAGAGGCTGTAAATGTCGTTGTCATTGCTCCGGCAGAAAGTGAACCGTGAACAGCACCGGCAGCACCGGCTTCAGACTGCATCTCAACAACATCAACTACCTGGCCAAAAACATTCTTTTGACCATTGGCAGCCCACAGGTCAGCCATCTGACCCATGTCAGAAGAAGGAGTAATAGGGTAGATAGCGGCAACATCACTGAATGCATAGGCTACATGCGCTGCAGCAGTGTTACCGTCCATCGTAGCTTTCTTAAATTTTTTCATAATTTTGGCTTCCTTTTCTTTTATATGTAAATCATTTATTAAAAATGATCAGCTTGGAGATTCTGTGGTGTAAAAGAAGTGAACGCAACTCGTTATATTATAAAAAATTCCGGCCTGAAATGCAAATAAATTCGGATTGGATTGATAAATATTTCGATGAATATCATGGATAAAACGGGACAATTTCGCAGAGGATCAGGAGGGATAGCGTATATTTATGCAAATGAACAGCGAATATTCAAATCCAGCACCAGGAATTGGATGTTGAAAAGGCAATAGCCGAATTTTAAAGATGAATATCGAATGTCCAACACCGATTAACGAATAATGAAGTACTGCGCCTTCGAAAATCGTTAATCATCTGTTAACACAAATATTCCCTGTCACAGCAATGACAGCTGCGACTTAACGCCTGTCTCTGCAAAGGAGCCATCTTTTCCAGGCGACTGCGGCAGTCTCCTTGAGGATCAGCGGGAACTGTACCTGTAATATCCCGGGGGTAAGAAGTGTAAACAAAGAGCACTCGCACGAAGGGCACCAAGCTCACAAAGGGAAAAACAAAAAAGTATAAATGATAATAATATCTTGATATGTCCAAGCTTTCGCATTTGTTCTTTTTTGTATACTCCGGCTTTTTCCGTGGTTCATTCCTTTGTTCTTCTTTGTGTTCTCCGTGAGCTTTGTGCGAAGAAAAGGAGCATTGCCTGTCGCAAATGCATGTAATATGAGTTTTACTCATTCTTCACCCTGAAGAGCAGGGTTTAAAAAGACATCCGTCAACGCCTGTCACTGCTGTACAGCTGCAACTTAACGCTGTCTCTGCGAGGGAACCGTTTGTGCAGGCGGCCGCGGCAGTCTTCATAATGCTGTCCAGGTGTAATTTGAGACAGAAGGGGAAATATCTAAAAAAGTTCTTGCAAAAAAGCTAAAATGTAATTACAATGTAAGCATGAGAGCACGCATTGTTAAAATAGGAAATTCACAGGGCATTCGCATTCCCAAGCTCCTGCTTGAACAGAGTGGTCTGTGTGATGAGGTTGAACTTGAAGTTCAAAATCATAATCTGATTATTAAGCCGAGATGCGGTGTACGTGAAGGATGGGATATTGCCTTCTGTACAATGGCTGAAAATGGAGATGATCAGTTACTTGATAAGGATTATTTAACAAACCAAAGCAGCTGGGACGAAGCTGATTGGGAATGGTAATGATGGTGAGACGATTTGAAGTCTACCTGGTAAATCTTGAACCAACCCGGGGAAGCGAGATTAAAAAGACTCGTCCGTGTCTTGTAATATCACCCAATGAAATGAACCGTTTTATTGCAACAGTTATCGTGGCTCCAATGACGACAAAAGGTCGTGATTATCCTACCAGAGTATCTTGCGAATTTCAAGGAAAACAAGGACAAATCGTATTGGATCAAATACGAACGATTGATAAATCAAGATTATTCCAAAAACTTGGTGAAGTTGATAACAGTACAAAGACAAAAGTTTTATCAATACTTGCTGAAATGTTTGCAGAATAAATTTAAAACAAAAATTATTAGTTTCGAATTTTGTGTATAGAAACAAATAATTCCTTCCGGGCTACACTTGGCAAAGACGTAAAATCTAATAACTTAAAAAATTTCCTGTCTATGCGAGGGAGCCGTTTGTGCAGGCGACCGCGGCAGTCTCCTAAAGGATCAGCGGAAAAACCACACAGCAAAAATCTTATAACCGGACGGTTATGCCGTTTACTAACCTTTTTAAGATCTCTCAGGGAGGAACTCTTCGAGATGACAAGCAGCCGGGTAATGGCTTATATCAAACAGTTACACCTCATTCCCAAGCTCCGGCGTTTGAATGGTAATGAGGGTGAGACGATTTGAAGTCTACCTGGTAAATCTTGAACCAACCCGGGGACGCGAGATTGAAAAGACTCGTCCGTGTCTTGTAATATCTTGTGCAGGTGACTGCCGGCAGCCTCCTTGAATGTATGGGGGATCCTTGAAGATCAGCACTTACCGTCAGGGGATCGCCGCGGGATGAAACTCCTTGCGAAGACGTAAATTTTTTTAAGCCTCCGGGGATTGACTCTTGCATAAAGTTGAATCCCGCGTAGTAATATTTGGATCCCGAATATCCAATATCGAACAAGGAATTTCGAATGATGAAGTTGGGTATACTTCGATATTCGACATTCGGTGTTCTACGGTTCGTTATTCGTTTGTTTTCTCGTTCCCATGCTCCGGCATGGGAATGCCTGGCTCCGGCCTCCCGGGCTCCTCATGAGAAGAGTAATCCGACCTACAGACTGCGTTGAGACTGTTGAAAAAGGGCAGATCCCGGTTGTTGTCGCTCTTTTTGCGACATCACCGGATGTCCAACTACTGAAAGGCAAAACACCCGGGGACGCAAAAAAAAATGCGACACCCGGGGTTTTTCAACAGTCTCCCCTGGCAATCAACGACACAGCGTAAGGGGATTGCCACGGCAAAAAACGCCTCATAATGACACATTCAAACTTAACGCCGTCTCTGCGAGGGAGCCTTCTTTTCCAGGCGACCGCAGCAGTCTCCTTGAGGATCAGCGGGAACTGTTGATCAATGACACAACGGAAGGGGATTACTTCGGGATGAAACTCCTCGCGAAAACGTGGAATTCTTTAAACCTCCAAGGATTGAGTCTTGCATAAAGTTGAATCCCGCGTAGCGATGTTTGGATCTCGAATATCCAATATCGAACAAGGAATTTCGAATGATGAAGTTGGGTTTACTTCGATATTCGACATTCGGTGTTCTACGGTTCGTTATTCGTTTGTTTTCTCGTTCCCATGCTCCGGCATGGGAATGCCTGGCTCCGGCCTCCCGGGCTCCTCATGAGAAGGGTAATCCGACCTACAGACTGCGTTGAGACTGTTGAAAAAGGGCAGACCCCGGTTGTTGTCGCTTTTTTTGCGACATCACCGGGTGTCCAAGTTCAATAACTACTGGAAGGCAAAACACCCAGAGAGGCGAAAAAAAGCGACACCCTGGGTTTTTTAACAGTCTCCCCTGGCAATCAACGACACAACGTAAGGCGATTGCTTCGGGATGGAACTCCTCGCAGTATGTGGACGGTGAAATATAAATCGAACGCCAATTAATAAATAACAAAGCACTTACCCTTACTTTCATACAAAAATCTACAGGATTAACCTTGACTTTGGTACACAAATACCACATATCAAGGGTGGCTTTGGTAAATCCTACTACCAGCCTCAACCTGCCTGCCGCGCCCGATCGGAGAAAATCACCAAGGCTCCAACTGCTAGATACCGGATTGTTGGCATATTTCGCCGGACTGCAAGGTGAGCTTCTCCTGGCTGCTGATTTAAATCAGGTATTCAGGGGCAAAATTGCTGAACACATTGTCGGACAGGAAATATTGTCTTCTGATCCTTCTGCTTTGCATAAACTTTCTTTTTGGGTACGGGATAAGAAGCAGTCCAGTGCTGAAGTCGATTTCGTAGTGTCGTGTTCGCACGGGTTGATTCCTGTGGAAGTAAAAGCCGGAGCCTCGGGCCGGATGCGCTCATTACATCAATTTATGGACAAGTCGGATCATATTTTCGCAGTACGCTTATACGCAGAAAGGCTGAGAATAGATAAGGTGAAAACAATCGCGGGAAAACCATTTTATCTGCTCAGCCTTCCTTATTATCTCGCGGGTCAATTAAACATGTATATTGAATGGTTTATAAATAAAGTTAAATAAATGTAATAGCAGACCTTCGCCAAGAACACCCTCCCAATGCTGTCTTTTCGAACGCCCACTTTACCGGCGGTGAGCAACGCTCCTCCACCGCATTGCTCTGGATGCGGTGAAATCTTACAACTAAAATATTATGCCGTAAACTCACCTTTTTAAGATCTCTCAGGGAGGAACTCTTCGAGATGACAACTCCAGCATGGTAAAGGCTTATATCAAACAGTTACACATCGTTCCCATGCACCAGAATGGTAATGATGAAATATGTGGTACCGTTGATATAGTATAGCTTGTAATTCATTTGTTACCTTTTTGTCGGATTTGAGAAGAGTAATCCGACCTACAAACTAATACTTATTTGAAAGTTTTTTCTTTCCTTTGTTTTTATTTGTTTTGTTAGTCTTGTTCGTTGCAAAAAGAAGTTGAAACCTCTCCCTATTTCTTCCGTAATACAGAATAGAATGTATTCTGTATTACCGAATACCCTTGACGAAGGGTGTATGAAAGGGTCAAAATGAAACTTTTAAGCCGAAAAGAAGAGATGCTGCTTCTCACTATCTGGAAGCTTGGAGATAATGCCTACGGAGTTCCGGTCCGGGAACGCATAGTGGAGACTACAGGCCGTTATTGGTCAATTGGTGCAGTCTATGACGTGCTGGACCGTCTTGTAAGAAAAGGACTAATAGTTGCGCAGGAGAGTTCTCCTATGGCTGAAAGAGGCGGAAAAGCAAAACGCTACTTTACTATTACAACACTGGGGCATGAGGCCCTTGAAGAAGTAAAAACACTGCATGCGGCACTTTGGAGCGGACTTGCTTAAAATACAGGAGAATGGATAATGCCAGCAAGACCCTCATCTTCATGTCATCCGCCTGTGTGGATCAATTGGCTTTTAAAGAAAACATTAAAACCGCAAGATTATAATGTGGCCTCTGGAGACCTGTTAGAGGAATATTGTAATCTTTTTCAAAACCATGGAAAGCTGCAAGCAAACCTATGGCTGCTCAAAGAAATTGGGCACGACATTCCGGCCATACCGGCACGACACTTGTATTGGAGAATCATGATGATAAAAAACTATCTAAAAGTTGCTTTCCGCAACTTAAAGCGGCAGAAATTATATGCTGCAATAAACATTCTGGGGCTGGCCATTGGAATGGCCGGATGTCTTCTTATCTATCTCTGGGTGCAGGATGAACTTTCATTTGACCGTTACCATACACATGCCGATAGTATTTATAGAGTAGAACGGGAAATGCATTTCCGTGATACTCATGGTATTATTCCTGTTACAGGAGGTACCTACGGTGAAGCCTATCAGATGGATTATCCTGAAGTAGAAGACTATGTACGCGTTGATGACCTCAACATCACATTGCTTGACCATCGCCAGGTTTTTCGTGAACAGGCCATAATAGCCGCTGATGCAACCCTGCTTAGCATTTTTGATTTCCCGCTGGAATCAGGGGATGCCGAATTTGCCCTCGACGCCCCTCTGTCTGTGGTCTTGACCGCCGAGGCAGCTGAACGGTATCTAGGTACTAGGGACGCATTGGGCAAAACTCTATCTATTCAATGGAATAACGGAGAACTGACAGATTTCAATATTACCGGTATTCTTAAACCTGTTCCACGTAATTCTCACTTCCATTTTGAAATGGCCATTTCCATAGCGTCATTTAGTGAACAACGGCTGAATACCTGGCTGAATAACTTCCTCTACACCTATATCAAGCTGAAAGAGACAGCTAATCCTGCTGACCTGGAGGCACAATCACACTCTTTTGTTAAAAAACATCTGGCAGGACCATTTGCCCCCTATCTCCCGGAAGATGTTGATCCCACAAAAATATGCCAAATGCGTTTGAAACCCATCACAGCCATTCACTTGAATCCATCAAAGCAGTGGGAAATTGGCAACCAGGGCAGTAAAACCTCTGTTGTGATCTTCTCGGCCATTGCAGTCTTGATACTGCTCATTGCCTGTATCAATTTCATCAATCTCTCCACTGCTAAAGCAGGAAAGAGAGCACTGGAAGTCGGATTGAGAAAAACCGTTGGTGCACATCGCGGGCTTCTACTGGGACAGTTCCTATCGGAAACAGTTCTCATGGCCACCATTTCTGCAGTGATTGCCTTGATTGCAATAGCCGTGACCTTGCCCGCCTTCAACGCACTTTCAGCAAAGGCAATTCGGTTGAGCCATCTTTTAAATGGCGGCAATATACTGATAGTGTTGGCCATAATATGTGTTACAGGTATTTTAGCAGGACTATATCCTGCCTTTTATCTCTCATCATTCAAACCAGCCGCTGTCTTGCGTGGAGAGACAAGAAAAGGCAGAACTCGTCAGACTTTCAGGCGCAGTATGGCCGTAATTCAATTTATTATATCCATTACACTGATTGTATCAACACTGACGGTCTATAGGCAGATGAATCTGGTTCAGAACCAGTCAATGGGGTTCGACAAAGAGAATCTGATTGTTGTAAATACGCTTCAGTCCATTGACCACAGTCGTTATCAACCATTCCGGAATGAGATTCTGACTGACAGCCGCTGCCTCTCAATGGCATATTCAAGTAACCGGCCGGGTGAAGATTCTTTTTCAGATTCCATCTACCGCCTGGTCGATGGTGAAGAGAATCATGTGGTTCACCAATGGTCAATAGATTATCATTTTGTCAACACTTACGGAATGAAGATTATTGCAGGCCGCAACCTCTCTACTGCATACAGTACAGACTCAAGTGCTGTAATTCTCAATGAAGCCGCCGCTATAGAACTGGGAAGTACTCCGGAGGAAATAATCGGGAAGACTCTGCTCCGCCCAGCCCAAAGAGACAATCAAGAGTTTACGATAGTTGGCGTGGTTGAAAATTTCAATTACAAGACACTGCACATGGATATAGAACCCCTGGCCATGCTTTCGCAGCCACAGTTCGGAGGAGAAATTTCAATCCGGATCGCTCCGGGTGATGTCAGGAAGACACTGGAATATCTGGAATCCACCTGGATGCATCACTTCCCGTCAGAGCCGTTCAACTTCTATTTCCTGGATGAAGCTATCATGGCACGTTACACACAGGAATTGCGTATGCGCGATATCTTTCTAATTTTCTCCGGCCTCTCCATAATGGTCGCCTGCCTTGGGCTATTCGGGCTTGCTTCATATTCTGCTCAGGAGAAGACAAAAGAGATAGGGATACGGAAAGTACTTGGTGCCGGTATCCCCCACATCCTGGGAAATCTACTTAAAGAATTTACACAGTGGGTAATGATTTCCAATATCGTTGCCTGGCCATTAGCATGGTATCTCATGAATAAATGGCTACAGAACTTCGCTACCCGCATCAGTCTGGGGCTTGATCTTTTCATCATCGCAGCTGTCATTTCACTTGCCATTGCAATTATGACAGTGCTGGGACAGGCTTTGAAAGCATCACTGGCACAACCAGTAAAGAGTTTGAAGTACGAATAGGCCTTCAACATTCAAACTTACCGCTGTCTCTGCGAGGAAGCCTGTTCTTTAGGCGACTGCGGCAGTCTCCTCAAGGATCATAGCGGGGACTGTCAAGCAACGACACAGCGTAGGGGGATTGCCACGACACAGAACGTCAGCAATGACAAGAAAACGATGTCTCTGCGAGGAAGCCTGTTCTTTAGGCGACCGCGGCAGTCTCCTAAAGGATTAACAGGAGCTGTACCTGTAATATCCCGGGGGTAAGAAGTGTAAGTAAAGAGCACTCGCACGAAGGACACCAAGCTCACAAAGGGAAAAACAAAAAAGTATAGATGATAATAATATCTTGATATGTCCAAGCTTTCGCATTAGTTCTTTTTTGTATACTCCGGCTTTTCCGTGGTTCATTCCTTTGTTCTTCTTTGTGTTCTCCGTGAGCTTTGTGCGAAAAAAAGAAGCATTGCCTGTCGCAAATGCATGTAACATGAATTTTTACTCATTCTTCACCCTGAAGAGCAGTCTCCTTTCCGACACCGGGTATGGCACAGCCATACCCGGAGTTGGTGCACTATTAATTATCTAAGCAACGCCACCATATCACGAACAGCATTTTCATATCCGGTCCATAATCCACGTGCGGCAATAGCGTGTCCGACATTTATCTCTTCTACTTTATCCAATGCAGCAATATCACTTACATTTTGAAAATTCAACCCACCGGCAACTGAAACCCCTAAACCCATTTTATCACATGCCAGTGTCAGTGATTTTAAATGTTCTAATTGATCCGCTCTCTCACGATATTCCTGAGTAGATGTATAACCTCCTACATGCAGTTCAACATAATCACTGCCGGCTTTGGCAGCCGCTTTTATCTGATGGATCTCCGGTTCAATTAACAGATTTACAACTACATCCTGATTTTGGATAGTATTGATTGTATTAGAATATTCCTGAACATGCCCCATTATATCCAGTCCTCGTCCGGCAGTGCCACCAGCCTTGCCTCCGGGAACAATTGTAATCATATCAGGTGAGACAGCAAGGGCAGTACTAATCATTCTTTCATCATTGGGAACAATAATATTCAAATGTGTCTTTACTATCTCCCTGAGCAGTTTAAGATCTCGCTCGGATACAGGCTGCATTTCATGTGACAAAGGGCAGACAATACCATCACAACCACCTACTTCAGCATAAATAGCAGCTGTAACAGGATCTGCCTCGGAACGATGTCCCAGCATACGTAAAGCAGCAACCGGTTCAATATTAACACCCAAACGTGCCATGTAACCTCCTTAACAAAAAATCATATTCATATATTTTCAATATATTCTTATCGGACAACTTGAGATACAAATAAAAATTGATAACCTGCCTTCTTGAGGCGGGGAATTTCTTCTTTCAGTACAGCTATTGTATTTCTACGGCAGTGTCCGATACCCAAGGCCATTCCATGTTGAGCAGCCTTTTTTGCCAAATTCTGCATCTGCCGCCTTATAATGTTACGATCATCCTCCGGATCAATAAATACCTGCCTCTCAGCGCAGGGAATATTCATCTCTCTTGCCAGCTTAAAAGCGACTGAAGAGGCAATAGTGCGAGAATCAACAAAAAAGAGTCCCCGCTGCTTAATATCTTCCAGTACACGGCTCATGGTTTCGCGGTGCGATGTAACTTTAGAACCCATATGATTATTTATTCCAACAGCACCAGGCACATTTGTCAAAGCACGATCCAGAAGTTGTTTTATCTCAATACTGCTTGCACCCGTTTTAAGCAGCATAGCTTCATTTCTATACCTTGTGTCAAAAGGTTCCATGGGAAGATGCAGCATCACTTCACAACCAAGCTGTCTCATATTTTCAGCAACTGTGGAGGCCTTTGCCATTGAAGGAATCACGGAGATAGTAATCGGGATTCCCAGGGCAGCAAACTCCTGCACCAATGAATTATAACCTCGGCCAAAATCATCAATCAATAATGAAATTGCTCCTCTTGACTGCACAACAGCTGCGCTGGGTACAAGCCTCAGTACCAGATATTTATCTACACTCCAACCAACAGCCAATGTAACATTGCCGGTTACCGGATTAATTTCCGCATCAAGTACGTCTGCATCTAAAGAATCTATAATTGCCTTTATTGTTAAATGAAGACCTGTTACAGATTTACCGGGGACACCGTAAATAAACCACATTGGTGTGCTACCCGATCTCTCCTCAAAATTCAAACTATGATTCTTTAATGAGACTGCAAGACTACTGGCCAATGAATCTATATCAGCAATAGCCTGTACGGTTTCTATATTTGAGTCAGTCGATCTATCTATCCGGCCTTGAGGATGCCATATCCAGTATCTAACAGCCAGCATAATACCAATTAATATAAGACCTATCAATACAGGCAAATCATATTTAATAGAGGTTTTTTGCTTATTTCCAGGTGAACGCCCCACTCTACTTATCCCCCCAGCCTTGCTTTAAGACCGCTCCACCCGGGGCTCCCGGGTGCGGCATTATCCAGCCAATAAAAAATAACCCAGTGGCCGCGTTCGTCCGGTGCCAGATGAAAAATTATCTGACCTTTAAATATTGAAGGCAAATTTTCCATTTGATGTACTAAAATCAGCTCATAATTACCAGTCCACAACAATAACTCCGGAGACGCATTCTCCCTGGCCTCTTCTTCCAATTCTAAATAGACATCTCCTGAAGAAGCCGCCAAACTAAACATCTGCTGAATAACAGCTGCCTCGGACGCTCTTGACCAATTTTCAAACAGATAAGTGTAAGCAGACCTTATCTCTTCATCTGCTTCAAAATGGAAAGCTTGGCTGATATATGCAGTATCTGCAAGACAACGC
>JAGLOF010000065.1 GCA_023139105.1 bacterium | reverse complement strand
GCAGTATCTGCAAGACAACGCATAAAATTATCCAGGTGCTGCTCGTAGATAGAAGCCTGCAAATTAGTCAACACCTGATCGGCATCTAAAGGAATTAACCAACTTGATTGCCGGTTCAGCGGAATCTCTGGTTTACGCGTCTCAAACAAATTGCAATTAACTAACGCACAGGAAACAATAAAGAGGAAATATATATTTGTTTTTATCATCAATCAGTTTCTTTGGCCAGAATTACAGTATTATATATATCAATTATCATCTGCCTGTATAGAGGTGTCATTATTACATCCCTGCGCGCCATAACACGTTCAGCCATTGCCAAAGCCTCTTTCAGGCGCGTAGTCTTTAATCTCTCTCCCAGCCATGCAAATGAAGGAATTGATTTCTGAGGAAAACCTGTTGTAAAAATATTAGCAAATATTCCGGCTACTGTTCCTGTATTAAACCGTGTTGAAATAGCAGATTTTGCATGATCTCCCATTATTAATCCCAAGAGCTGCCTTTGAGTATCAACCATGCTGCCATTAATTACTACTTTGATAGTACTGTAATTATTTTTTAAGTCGGAGTTATTAGTATTGGCACCAAGATTAATCCACTCACCTAGAAAAGCGTGTCCGAGAAAACCATCGTGTTGTTTATTTGAATAACCTTGAACAATACATCCTTCTACCTCACCACCTAGCTTGCATACAGGTCCCAAAGCAACACCACCGTAAATCTTGGAGCCGGCTTTAATACGTCCCCCTGCTCCAATGGCCAGGGGGCCTTCAAGCAACGTAAGTGACGCCACATCTACATCGGGGCCAATCCATATAGGGCCATTGCTGGCATCCAATACAGTACCAGGTCCAATAAAAGCAGTGGAATCGATATAAATATTATCTCGCCCTATACAGAATACACCCTCTGGTGCAGTATCAATGGAGTGTAATTTCCTGACCTCAATATCGGCATGAATCTCATCGCCTATTAAATCTATTAGATCCCATGGGTACTCTGCCATGTTTACAACGACTTGTTCAACTGAGAGTGATTCCGGCAGGCGTTCAACCTGCACTATGCCATCTTCATTCATACTTGCACGCAAGACATTAACATCACAACGCACGGCTGCTACATGCTCATCTGCCATGTAGATAACGTTGCCTCCCTCAATAGGGATCTGCTGTGCTAATTCACTGTCAGCTATTATCCTGCCATTAAGCCAAAGCTTGGTATCAGAGCTACCGGGATTCACATCGGATAAATAATTTGATTCTGCCCAGGCAGCCGCAACCAACGGACGACAGAAGAAATCGACTTGTTCCGCACAATATGCACGCAATACTTTTTCAAATAAACGGTCTATACCGCAACGGAGATCAAAGACCGGACGCGTCCAGGTTAATGGTAGAAACTGTCGTGTAAGTGAATCTTCAAAAAAACCAATTGATTTGGGCATATACTAATCCTAAGCCGTGTCTGGCTGTCTAGTGATCTCGGACACATCCTTTTCATCAACTTCTTCTTCATCATCTATTCTATCTAAAAGATTATCACTCTCTTTTAAATTTTTTATCAAAATAAACAGTATTGTCTGCCCTGTGTTCCACACTGCCATGGGAAAAGAAATAATTACACCGCCAATTATAAGCATGAAGATTGCCGTAATAATTGCAGCACTCTGCTGCATGGCTGGCAAGTGACGCAACATAAAATCCTGAGAGAAGAAAAAAGGATCTGCAGCCGAACCGGCAATTGCTCTAATATAAGAAACAACCGGATAGAGCCATTGCTGTACATATGCAGTAGCCTGATAAGAGATATTACCGTAATCTTGTCCCATTCCCAGAACAATTACTGTATTCGATGCCCCCCATGCAAGTTTGGCAAAAAAGGCCAGTGTCGCCAGACCCAGAATTGCCAATACTGCTGTCAAACTTTCATACAATAAAAAACGCCAGGGCTGTGCATGTATAATGGAAAAACTTTGAAAAATACCTTCAAAGGCATCATCATCTGTTGTGGCAACGATTGCAGGAGCAAGAATAATTGAAAGGCAAAAGGCCAATATAGTAAATATAAGAAACAAGCCCGCTGCAAAAATAATTACTGTCAATAGAGAGATGGTCACAGCACCAACAGGAAGGATTAGTTTCGAGATAAATCCAATAAATAGTCCACCGAATACAGTCATACCAATAATAAGTCCTACAGCCAATGGAGCTCCAATCAAGCTGCCGGCTTTCTTACTGAAGGCAAAACACAGGGCCTCTTTCCATGTATAAAACACGTTCCCCTTTAAATGCATATAAGCGGCTCTTGAAACAGCAGCTCCTGTTGCCATGAGCACAAAACCGGTGCCAAAAAAACCTATTACTGCAATAATCCATGAATACCATGGCAAGGCCTGACCGATAACGCAAGGAAAAAGCCCACTATACGACCATCGATGTGCAAGATCGTGACCACCAAGTGCAAAGGCAGCATAAGTACACAGCAGATAAAATGAATATCCACCTAATAGACCTATACTCTGAAGCCAGAGCCTTTGTAAACTGAATGCAATTCGTGGCGCTTGAAATATATCTCTGAAATCAAAACGCATGGACATCATGGAAGTGCCTCCGATGTATTAATTTAAAGTGACTGATAAGGATAAACATGTGAGAATTTATAAAAATAATTTCTCATTCTCGTATTGTGATCAATATTCAAAATTTGACGTTAAAAATCAACAAAAAAATATTTAATTATTCTTATAATACAATATTATTCTCCAAATACTCACTCCAATAAAAATTCCAACAGCATCTGCCAGGGCGTCTGTCCAATCTGCAAAGCGGCCCGGTACAAAGGCCTGATGTACTTCATCGGAAATACCGTACAAAATACCAGAAAGCAATGAGATATTCAACATCTTAAGAGAAATCCCCCAACGTTTAGAGAAAGATCGGTAGATCAATGTTCCAAATACAGCGTAAGCTGTTGCATGATAAACCTTATCCTGCCAGTCAAACCCCAAATTTGGTGTCATAATAATTGAAAATGACGATGCAACAAAAATTGCCAAAGCCATTGCCAGGGGTGGTAAATGAAAGATACAAAATATAATTATATTTGACGATGTCTGCTGTGGATCAATTTGTTCTTGATTCATGAGTGATTTGTCCGTACTTTTTGTCAGTTCTTAAACTCTCGATTTGAAAGTAGGCCTGTTTGAAAGAAGAGATTCAAAAATATATTGTTCAAGCCCTTGAGGGAGATCAAAAAGCCTATGAACGTCTGTTACTACGCTATAAAGGCGGCATTTACAACTTGATCTATCAAATGATTAAAAACCATGAAGAGACCGAAGACTTAGTCCAGGAAACTTTCATCAAGGCATTCAATAGTCTGCAAAGTTACAATAATTCTTACGCTTTTTCAACATGGCTTTATAAAATTGCCTATAATCACTGTATTGATGCTATAAGAAAGAAAAAATTAAAGACGCTTCCTCTTGATAGGCCCATCAGGTTGAAAGAGGGCGAGGTTCATCATCAGATAAAAGATGATTCACTCAGTCCGGAAAGCCGCTATCTTTTTAATGAGCGGCAAGATATGATTAAAAAAACTATCTCAGAGCTACCTGAAAGATATAGAAGGGCAATTATACTCAGGCACCAGGAAGACAAATCATATGAAGAGATCAGCAAAATTCTCGATATTCCTCTTGGCACTGTAAAGGCAAGGATCTTCCGCGCCAGGGAGATGTTAAAAAAACGCATATTGGAAGAGTAGTCTAATAATCAATATTTAATAAATTCATTTTCTTATATAGATATGTTCGCGGTATCTGTAAAAGCTCTGCAGTTTGAGTAATATTCCAATCACACTCGGTTAATTTAGCAAGAATGTATTTTTTTTCAAAGTTATTACGTGCTTCTTTAAATGAATAATCACCAACCACCGCATTTTGCCGAAGTGAATCATTTCCCAGTAGTGCTACAATATCTTTCTGCTGGATTACTTGTGTATCATAAAGTGCGATTAATTTTTCTATAATATTTCTCAATTCCCTCACATTACCTGGCCAGTTATGATCGGTCAATCTCTCCATGCCATTATTAGTTATCTCTTTGACAACACGGCCTTGCTCTTCACAAAAATAACGTATAAAATGATTAACCAGCATAGGGATATCATCACGTCGCTCTCTTAAAGGCGGAAGATGTATATTTATAACATTTAGTCTATAGTAAAGATCTTCTCTGAAGTTATTCTTGTCCAGCTCATCCTGAAGATTTCGATTTGTTGCTGCGACAATACGAACATCTATGTGAATCTCTTTATTTGAGCCGATCATCTCTATTGAATTATTTTCCAGTACTCTAAGTACTTTTGCCTGAGTCATAAGGCTCATATCACCAATTTCATCGAGAAAGATAGTCCCTTTATTAGCGGCTTGAAATCTTCCTGTTTTATCTGCAAAAGCCCCGGTGAAGGCCCCTCGCTTATAGCCAAACAACTCGCTTTCTACTAAATTCTCAGGAATTGCCGCACAGTTAACGGCAATAAAGGGCTCACCAAATCTACGACTGTTAAAATATATACCTCTTGCCACCAACTCCTTTCCTGTTCCATTCTCTCCCTCAATTAAGACCTTACTATCTGTTGCAGCTGCCCGTAAAATAAGCTGTCTGACTTTTTCTATGCCTGTAGAATTACCAATCATGGAAAATTTATCTTTTACATCTTCTCGCAGCCAATTGGTTTTGCGCAACAACTGCCCTTTCTCCAGAGCATTTTTTACAGTAACTATTATACGTTCTGTGTCTAAAGGTTTCTCCAAGAAACTATAAGCACCAAGATGAGTTGCTTCAATTGCTTTATTAATGCTGCCCTGGCCTGAAATCATTATTACAGGTAGTGCTGGCTTGATCTTGAAAATTGCCTTCAAAACATCCATTCCATTAATATCCGGCAGAGCAAGATCCAACAGAACCAGGTCAAAATCTTCGTTTGTCCCTTTCTCAATTGCAGCATGACCTGTATTAACATACTCACATCTATATCCCTCATAATCCAGAATATTAACCAGGATTTGTGACAAGTTTTTATCATCATCAACTACCAGTATGCGTGTATTTATTGAATGCATTATGCCTCTCTTGCTATAAAATTAAGTTGAATTATCTGTTAGGGATAATCCTTACTGAGTATGGCAGGCTATCCAATCTTTTACATCTTTAAATTTATACTTTTCTAAAATACCAAAATTGGGGAACTGTCGCATCTTTAATCTATAAAAAACAGGTGTATTAATACCACAAAGAAATTTTGTCATATTTAATAAAGTGTAGTTATCTGCCAGAACTTTAATGGCCTCTTCAGTTAAGCCTTTGAAAGTAAAATCTGCTATTGGCCGCAATTCTTTACTATGTTGTATTTTTACTTTTCCTATATTACAATATGAACAATGCCCGCATTGTTCTTTTTCTAAGTTTTCTCCAAAATACAAGGCAAGGCCTTTGGACAGACATGAATCGCTTTCAAAAAAGCGTATCATCTTATCAATTCTTCCAATATTATGTTCTTCATTGCGTAAAAACAAGGAATATATTCTATCTGTAACAATGTCAATATCAAAATCTGTTGTATCAATATTGTAGACATCCGTAGGTTGTTTTGATTGCAGTTCAATCCAGCCCTGCTCATGAAAATATTCTAAAGCAGCTATAATACGTCTCCTGTCGGCACCGGTCTTATTAACGATTTGATTAAAATCAACATATGCCCATGTTTTTTTCAAACGGCAATTAGCAATTAGTCCATCTACAAAGTGCCGCCTTTCACCATTGAAGTTATTAATAATAGCGTGCGCTGTTGTATGATATTTAAAAGAATACTCCTCAAAATAGGTGTATTTTGGAGTGATAATGTTTTCCATATCAAGATAAACAAGCAATGTTTTTAATGGAAGCAATCTAATATTTATTTCTTTTGAGAGAATTATAGTTCTGATAGTCCACAATGAACCGGAATTATTTTTTATATCCAATAACAATGTGCGTATAGATTCTTTCTCAGGTGTATCTCCGTAAATAAAATTCTCAAGAATATTCACATTGTTTCTATTAGCCAGAAGTTCACAGAATGATTTTTCTCCGTCTCTTCCGGAACGACCAATCTCCTGACTATAGCTTTCTATAGATTTGGGGAGATCATAATGAATTACTCTGCGGATATCTTTTTTATCTATGCCCATTCCAAAAGCAATTGTTGCTGCAATTAAATTTAATTTTCCATTCATAAAATCATTCTGGACAAGTTCACGCTCTTCATTTTTCATTCCTGCATGATAAGCATGAGCATTGATTCCATTATTGCATAGAAAATCTGCAACATCTTCTGCTGTTTTCTGCAAGGTTACATATACTATTGTCGGATCATTTGGTGATTCATGAATTCTTTGAAGAAGAACCTTGTTTTTTTCAGTCTCATTTGTGGAAGTTATCTGCAAGTATAAATTTTCTCGATATGATCCGGTAATAATGACATTACTACGGGCCAGCTCAAATTTTTTGCATATATCATTGACAACCTGTTCAGTAGCAGTGGCTGTCAACAACAATACTTGTTCAATTCCGAATTCATTCTTGTAAAACGGAAGTTTTAAATATTCAGGTCTAAAATTGTGTCCCCATTCTGAAATACAATGCGCCTCATCTATTACCAGCAGAGAGATATTCATTTTCTCAAGGTGATGGCGAAACCGTTCATTTTTAAAGCGTTCAACTGAAATCATTAAGATCTTCAGGTCTCCACGCTTTGCTTTTTTAAGAATTTCATTGTATTCATCAATTTCAAGAGATGAATCAAGCCTGGCAGCAGGGATATTATTTTCTAACAGAAAATCAATTTGATCCTTCATCAGAGACAATAATGGAGAGACAACGAGGGTCATTTCCGGCAGCAATACTGCAGGAAGTTGATAACAGAGAGATTTCCCTGCACCTGTAGGAAATATGGCTGCAGCGGATTGTCCTTCCATTATCTTCAGAATTACTTCTTTTTGCCCCTTTTTAAAGGAATTGAAACCAAAAATTTTCTGTAATTCATTCTCAAGCATAGCATCTCCTGAAACAAAATCACCAAATCAATTTCATTAATTTCCAAGGTAAATTGAAAATATGATGATTAAATTAATATAAGTGCAGGGAAATGTCAATTGAATTGTATAAATAAAAAAATATTGTATTCACAAACAGGATGAGCAGATATCATCCTGTCCTACTCTTTTTTTGACAGGATTAACAGGATCTACTGGATTTTTAGAATTCTGAACTGAGTAATTTGATAAACATGATCATCCTGTCAATCATGTGATCCTGTCTGAGCTATTATCACTGCCAATAGTCTTCAGAGCCGAGTAAAAGACCCCGACTGCCAGTCCATAGAATGCCATCCAATGTACAGAGAATCCCCGCATCAGTCGGTTCAATGGAATATTTTCTATGCCCGGCTGTGTTGGTAGCGGTAGAATAAATGATAACATAAAATTGATAAAAGCATAGAGGAATATGCCTACAATTGTGTATTTCATCCATTGAGGACAACCTCGTAATACGGCCTTCCAGAATTCAGGCTTTTCATATCCTCTTGCCAGGTATCTTGTAATGAAAATCATCGGGACCAACAGAACAACAACACCATTTAATTGAAACCATGTAGATGAGCCCAATGGTGGCTGAAACACCAAATACCCCGCAACATGAGCTTGCAGGCTAAATGCCAGGCCGGCTATCGCCAACATGACAAGCGGAAATTGAATATATCTTACATACTTCATGTCTGTCCTTAATTTTTAATACTTTATGTCTTAGGGAATATAAATTTTGTCGAATCAGCATTACAAAGATCTCATTTATTCATTTCTTCTGCAAATGCAATCACATGGCCGTCCAAATCTGAGATATAACCGACTTTGTCACCCCAGTCCCTGTCAGCCATATCACTAATCATTTTTCCACCTGATTGAATTCCTCTTTCAAAAAATTTTTCCGGATTCTCAACTTTAAAATACAATTCACATCTCGGAATACCACTAGCTTTATTTGGATGTGGTAATCTGGGTGATAAAATCCCGGCAATTCCATTCTCAGGCATTAGACCTAACTTTACAAAATCTGTCAATTGGAATTCAGTCATTCCAGGAACATTCAGACATGGTTCAATCCCGAAAAGCTGTTCATAAAAATATGCACTGTTTTTTTGATTGGCTACGTAAAGTATAAATTCAACTTCTTTCATTTTATCAACCTTTAAGGCGATCTTTGTGATTCCGTTGCGAACTTTGCGGTGATCTTTTTAAGCTTTAATCGCAACACACACGTGGGTCAAAAAAGAATATAAGTTCTATTTTCATTTTTAATAATCTCACAGCTACGAAAAACTCCATATCCCTCTGGCCTGGCAGGGCGGCTCCGTGGTCTTTGTGATCTCCGTGCGAGTGCTCTTTTTTATTTTTTCCGCTCTTTTCCTTAGGCTATGCTGTATACTCTTCTTTATCTATCCGTGATTATCTGTGATAATCTAAAGAAAAGCTATCTATCAGTTTCATTCCATGCAGCAGAGAGAAGCGGAATCATAATTTCATGATGACCTGTAAATTGATAAAATTTGCCACTATCCTGAGTAGGACGTTTCAGTACATTAACACGAGGCCGGTAATGCTGTATCATATCAAAATTTGCCGTGATAAATCCTTCAACAGGCCCTGCAACATTGCGCGCCACTGTCAACGCTTTGAGAAATACTTCCGGCAGAATAACGCTGGATCCAAAGAGCATTGCCGCACCGCCATCATGAATTCCTCTAATACGGTCTGAAAAAATGCGGAAATCCCGTAAACTTGCCTCACCAATCGCCGCACCATCTGCATTGGGGTGCTGATGCACTATATCCGTTCCCAGACCAACATGAACTGTGACCGGAATGCCAAGTCGATACGCCTCACCCAACAAGCTTAATTCCCCATTTGGAGCGTCTTTCTCAACTATAAATCGACCTATTGCTTCACCAAATCCAAGGTTATCTTTTACTCCCTGCGAGACTGTTTCATTCAATATTGCCGCAGTCTCTTTTGACATGCCAAAACGACCGTCTTTGATGAATTCTGCAACATCTTCTGAAGTTTTGCCATAAAAGGCAAGTTCCGAATCATGAATAGCACATGCACCATTGACGGCTAGGCAGTGAATACGCCCTCTACGCATCCAGTCAATCAGTATTGGAGTCAGACCAACTTTAATAACATGGGCACCCATCATGACTATCACTTTCTTATCATTCTTGCGGGCAGATATCAAATCATAGACAAGATTGTGCAAATCTTTGGCAGCCAGCATCTTGGGCAAACTCTCCCAAAAACTCCTGAATGAAGAATCATCTGATATTGGAGTTGCCAGCTGACCTGCCTCTACCTTGCTATCTCTATCGGCAAGTGACAAAGTCTTTATGCGGGACAAATCTATCTCTTTATAGCGTGACATGGCTAATCCTTTTTAGACGAAAATCTATATTTCCGTAAACGACAGTCTATTGATCCGATTGCAACTTTTGATTTCATCAAAACAGGTATTTTTCTTTCATCATCAGAGAGCCAGATAGTAAGTTTTCCATCCTGTTTGAAGATACCCTCTGACATCAATATAGGTTCTATTACAATGCATTTAAATTTGCCGGCAGGGACTTTAACTTTTTCTCTGCGATGAACCAGCACGCGCAACGGATACAGCCTTCCATCACCATAGACCATTAATTCAAATGATTTACCTACTTCCAAGTTACGAGTTCGTACATTATAAAATGCTGACAACACACCCTGAACATATCGCGGTACGGATGCAGTATCAATCTTTGTCCTGGTTGATTTTTTCTTCCGCCTTATCTTCTTATAAATTGCTATATTCTCTCTTTGACGAAAATCAATATATCGATCAGTATGGTATTTCCCCTCATTTATATGCTTCTCAAAATACCATGGAAAAATACCATCCATATCAATAAATACAGCCACCGTATCACGAACTTTGTAGAATTTTGATATAAAATTAGTTGATTTGGCTGTAGTCAGAATTTTGTAACACGGCCGGCCCGATACCAATTGAGTATCGGTAACACACATCTTGGCTGTACCGGCTTTGATCAATCCATACTTGACATCAAATACAAGCTCCTCGCCCACATTAAAAGCTTTGTTCCTGACCGATGGAATAAAAAATTCATTTACATCAATTTGTGACCTTCTTACAGACAAATCAGGCAGATGCCCAATCTTCAGGCTGTCAATTTGGGCAAAAGCTGCAGTCGTGATAAAAAACAAAAGAATAGAGAAACATTGTTTTGATTTGACCATTATTATATCCCTGTCCCGTCGTAGTACATTAACATGACATCCTGTAAACCCTGGTGATCCTGTCCGGCTCTTTTCCTGATTCTTTCGAGTATTCTATGGATTCGCCAACACGCTGTACTCATCTGCGCTAATCTGCGTTATCTGCGGATTTATAATTTTTACTCTATCCCACCTGCTAAAATCAATCTCCTTATGGTTGCATGATTAATGGACAGTTCCTGCTGATCCTCAAGGAGACTGCCGCAGTCGTCCTGAAGGAGCGGACTCCCTCGCAGTAACATGCGTTTTGAGTCAAGAGTCATTTCTTTTGACTGCTTCAATGAGATCCACGGGGATAGCACCTTCACGTAAAACATAGTATTCATTATCTATCACTTTTACAATAGTTGAAGGAATCCCGTTAATACGACTGCCACCATCCAATACACATGCCAGATTACTTCCGAAATAGGCCTCAACCTCTTCGGCTGAACATGCCGGTGCATCTCCTGCTCTGTTGGCACTGGTTGAGATAAGCGGTTTTTGAAATTCATCCAGCAGTATCTGACAAATTGGATCCGGCGAATGCCTGAGTCCAACCATGTGGTCATCAGAAATTAATGAAGCAGGACATTTGCTGCTTGCAGGCAGTACCAATGTTAATGGCCCGGGCCAAAAGTGTTCAATCAGACGTTCTGCAAGCGAGCATACAGGTTCTGCAAGTTGATAAATCCACTTGCTGGAGGGCACAAGGGCAAGAAAGTTCTTGGTCTGAAGACGTCCTTTCAGATGGGCTATTTTTTCAGTCACATCAGCAACAGAAGGATCTCCCCCAAGACCATAAACAGTCTCTGTAGGATAGGCAATAATCCCACCCTGCCTCAAGACAGCCAGGGCATCCTTGATGGATATATCCATATCAGGCCGGCACATCTACATCATCTCTGAACTGGATATCATAAAGTTTTTTATACATAGAACAGCTCTTGAGCAAATCTACATGCTTACCAATATCTACTATCTTGCCGTTGCTCAATACCACTATTTTATCAGCATGAATTACAGTTGAAAGTCTGTGAGCAATTATCAGAACCGTACGGTTTTCCATGATTGTATCAATGGCATCCTGAACCAATTTTTCAGACTCTGTATCCAGTGCTGAAGTAGCCTCGTCCAATATTAATATGGGGGGATTTTTAAGAATAGCCCTGGCAATTGAGAGCCTTTGGCGCTGTCCACCGGACAGGTTGGCACCACGTTCACCAACAATAGAATCTAGTCCTTCTTTCATGGCATTGATGAACTCCCATGCATTAGCAGCTCTGGCAGCATCAATAATCTGCTGATCGCTGACATCCGGCATTCCGTAGGCAATATTGTGTCTAATGCTGTCATTGAACAGAAATGTCTCTTGAGTAACAATGCCAATCTGGCGTCTAAGCGAGGTCAAAGAATAATCTTTAGTGTCAATCCTATCAAGACGGATGATGCCGTTATCAATTCCATAAAAGCGAGGAATAAGATTAACAAGAGTTGTTTTGCCTGATCCTGAGTGTCCGACAAAAGCGACAGTCTCACCCTTGAGGATCTTCAGATCTATAGAATGGAGTATTGCAGGGCCATCTTCATGGTAATTGAATGAAACATTATCCAGTTCAATTGAATGTTTAAAATCTGTCAGCTCCTTATCTCCGGGTTTGACGTAGATCTCCTGAGGTTCATCAATAATATTAAAAATACGTTCTGCCGCAGCCACACCCCGCTGAATAATATTGTTTAATCCTGACAGTTCACGCAGAGGCTGTAGGCTGGCAAAAAGAAAAATCAGATATCTGACAAAATCTTCTGCACCCATCTCCCCCTTATACACCAAGTTGCCTCCATACCACAACAATGTAATTAAAATAGTAACTGCTGTGATCTCATTCAGAGGAGATGTAGCCTGACCCAATCTATAGGCTCGCACTTGTTTAGAAAAGAAGTTTCTGTTGGCCTCCTGGAACTTCCTTGTCTCAGCCTCTTCAGAAGTAAAAGCCTTAACAACCTGGATAGATGAGACAGCTTCCTGAAAAAGCATCATCACTTCAGAAATCTGTTTCAGAACACGTCGGCTTTTTCTCCTCATGCTCTGACCAATTTTTACAATAATCAAACCACTGATAGGAATGACTAGAAATGTAATTATTGAAAGCTTCCAGCTGATAATCACAAGAATAAAGATATTGGCAAGCATCTGGATGGGCGTTAAAATCATCTTACCAAAACTATTATTCAACACCTGCCTTATGGCTTTAACATCATTGAATACAATGGAAGTCAACCTGCCGCTGTGTGATGTATTAAAATACCCCAGAGGCAGGCGCATAGCCGTAGCCTGAAGCTGATTACGAAGGTCAACAACTACACGCAGTTGAATCCACCTGTTGATGATACGACGCAGATAATCAAATATATTTTTTAAAATAAAGGTAATAAAAATAACAATACAAACCAGTTGCAAAGTATCGCGCTGATTATCACGAATAAGAACATTCTTCACCGCCTTCTTGATACGGTGATAAATATTCAAATCAAGGGATGGCTTTTTAGCCTGAGCCCCGGTAATAATCAATGAATCCTGCACTGTCTTTGTATTTTCTGAGTCCGTCCCTGCAGCGTGATTTATTAATCCGGAGATGGATTCTCCCACTGTTTCGGTTTTTGTGCCGCCTGTAGGAAAAAGTTCACCAATAAAATCAACTGTAACCCAGAGTGAAACATTGTTCAACATTACATAGATAAATGTCAGAAGCATAGAGAGAATAATATGCTTCCAGAACGGTTTTACAAATTGTAATATTTTTTTGTAAATATTCATTATTTTTTATCCGGAAAAATCTTATCGACTAAGTTCTCTTGAGACACATATTCACGAAGCATCATGAGATCAGGATGGAAATCCAGTTCTCCCCAGTCATTCTCATTGCATAAAGAATAATGTACCGGGAAACCCCGGTTTATCATCTCCTGTACTGCCATTAGATAAAAAACATTACGGTTATCGGGATCACGCACCATGTCTTCCAGCACATTTTTATAAATATCAGGACCTTGCCCGGAAAACTTGATCATGCCTATGGATTCACCATTTGCACGGTCCATAGGGATTTTCTTACTTACTTCACGAATAAGCCCATCGGAATGCACAACTTTCATGTCATCGTCGTCATAGTGCTCTTTCTGATCTATAACCATTGTAATATTGTGCTTGCTCTTTAGCAAACCTTCAATCACTGCAGGTGCAAATAGATCATCACCATTAATCGTGATAAATTCATCATTCATATAATGCCTCGCCATCCACACAGAGAGCAGATTATTGGAGCAGTCATAGAATGGGTTATACACGGTTGTTATATTAAAATCAGTTTTATACTGACGAATCTTTGCCTCAATCTGTTCAGCTTTGTAACCTACTATAATGACTACATCACGGATATCATTCTCATGCAGACTGTGCAGCTGTGTCTCTAAAAGAGTCACGCCATCGCCCACTTCCAATAGACTTTTTGGTGTATTCTTTGTCAGTGGATATAATCTTGTACCTTTTCCTGCGGCAATAAGTATCGCTTTCATAATGTCCTTCCATTTGATCACGAAAATATTCTGTTAAGTCTGAATTTACTTCCCAATACGTGATTTGTCAAATTTTTGATACCACCAGTTCATAAATTTTGAAATACTGCGGCGACAACGCCGTGTTGCAGTGGTAGTCAGCAAAAGCCACGAGTATGGAATATTTTCATATTTCTTATAAAAATCTATAATGGCTTTAGCCTGACGTTCAGTGGCGTGGCCATCAGGTTGAAAAACCGTATATTTGAAAATTTCATTACGTTTGTCATTATACAGATCATTATCCAGATTGCTCATAACATGTGGCAGTATATCCTCCTCACGTCCAAATACATCACCTGCCTGCCATGCATAAGTATTAGAGCCAATGTCTTCGGAAACTATATAGTGTTCAGGAGACGGATTAGCAAATACAATAGGCCTGTCAAAATGGAACCATTCATAACAAGCGGTAGAGATGTCCGATATCATCAGGTCAGCCTGAGCCATGTATGGAAGGATATTATCATCAATACTGATTTTCACCTTGTCTTCAGCACCGAGTTCTTTAATGAGCGAGTCAATTTGTTCATAAATATCACCCGGTTTTCTATAGATGCGGCTGTGATACTTTATAATGAGATTGACATCTTTATGCAGTGCTCTGACAATAGCCTTGCCCCACAAATCAAGCGAACTTTCACCATGTGTGGAGAATTTTATCATCTTAAAGTTTACGTTCTGGCTGATCCATGTAGGTGCGTAGAGCACTGTCTTTCTGCCATTATTAAACAGAGGTTTGACATCCAGTGTCTTTTTCAGAAGCGGGTCGAACTTAGGATAACCGATAATATCCCACCTAGGAATCCATCTGAGATAACCGGAACGATCAACCTTATCCTTTGTTTTCTCTCCTGGAAACAATACATAGTCATAAACCAGAATCTTTACTGATTCAACATAGTTTTTATCTGATAATCCGCCATGGAATATCTCAACAGCCTTTGCCCCATACAGCACATGATAACTGGGATAGATCATCACACGAATTCTGTGCTCTCTAATCATCCGCTGAGCCTGCCGCCGATTTTTACAGTGATATACCTCAATATTTTGGTCGGCATACTTTTCTTTGATATGTTCATAAATGTCACGCCGTTTACAAAAGACAACACCACCTAAATAGGGGTAGAGTCGTATCATTGGTGGTATATGCTGAATGTCAGTAACTAAATAATAACCGATTTTATAATTTTTTGAATTTTGCATTAATAATCTGACGCCGGTGATTATCGGCGTATTTCCTAATTATTGTTTTATTGATGTAATAAAATCAACAGCACGTTGTGTAGAATTACCGTCATTAAAATAAAAACATGTTTCCAACATTTCCTTATACGCTGTACGATGTTTGTCATTCTCCAGGTTATCAGTAATCATACTGACTATATTGTCCTCTTCCTGGAATACATCGGTTATACTCATTATATTCATTTCATCAGGCATATTGTGAAGTTTCTTATAATTGGCATTTACAACAATTATGGGATTACCAGTGATGAGATATTCATATAACACAGATGACGTATCACTAACCATGATGTCTGCAGCCACAAAATCGTCCATAGTATCACAACGGCGAAGGTCTGACGGGTTGGAAAAATATAGATGCCTAATACCCTCTTTCCTGGCCCACGCAGCTGTTCTGGGAATATGTTTGGCATCATGAAAATGCGGTCTGACAATCAGATTGTACTCTGAAGTGATCTCTTTAGCAAAACGATGTACATACTTCTTGAATGTTCCATTGCCAAACCGCCAGGTAGGTGCATAAAGCACATTTTTACGAGTGCGGTCTTTCACGCCCAGACGATCCAAAATGCTATCTTTAGAAACATCTCCATTAACAACCTGATCAAACCGCATATTGCCAATTTTCACAAGCCGCTCTTCAGGAATTTCGATACCTGAATCTTTAAGACGTTCCAGGTGTTTGGGGCCTGAGAGAAAGATGTAATCATAATTCAAAAAATTTTCAGCACCGGTACGGTTGCCACCATATGGTTTGTCTCCTGTACCATGCCCAATGAAAATCCTGGGGCAACGTGACGGATCTGTATGAATATTGACGTTTGAATGGGAAAAAATAATTCCCTCCAGATCCTGCGGTTGTGAGACGTCACGCATCATCACCGGCGGAGTGTTTAATAAACCACGCCGACCGCCATGCGCGTTCATTTGACGAAAAAACCATTTAAAACGGGCAAATCTGTCAAGCCGTTTTATTGGATAACCGCCACCGACAATGTACTGCCCTCCTGCCTGTTCATAGAGCGATTTTGAGTAAGAGAACTGATACATATTGTTGGCATAATAGTATATATTCATCGACTTCATCCTTTAACATCCGGTTTGATGATAGCCAGATCATCTTTTTTGAAATCCCAGGTTTTCACCTGCTTATTCCAGTCCCCATAGCGGAAGGTAAGATAAGCATCAAAATCAGCAGGAATACTATAATGTTTGCCATTGAATTCAACAATACCAAGTTCATTTCCAAAAGTTGCCGGAGAAGACTTCAATACCTGGTTTTTATCTCCAACAGTCCAATAAAACTGATCATCCACATTTCTTTTTAAAAAAATGTCCAAAACAGCATCACCTTTTCTAAAAGGTGCTGCATAATTACGGATCTTAATAATTCTTACTTCACGTTTTTTAAACGGGTATATCGATTGTTGGTAGTACTTGACCGTAACACGATAACCTTTCCAGACTAATTTCCAGAGAATACCAAGAAGTTTCCACTGATATTTCTTATCAAGTGAAATATCCATGTCATTGTCCCATGGAAGCAGGCGCTGCTCACGAATAACGCCCAAAAGTGTGCCGCCCTCCAGCCAATATGGAATACTTGCTTTATCCAATACTGTGGTGACATCATGCAAAATTTTTAATGAGATGACCAGGTTCTCCCCAACCAATTCAGCTCTACCGGCCAATAGGGGCCTCCTTTAACAATTTATCAATTTCAAACTTAACACGTAAACTGGCCTGTCCATCCAGTCCTGTGAAAAAATAATTACGATATTCCTCTAAGCATACCTGCATCTCCGGACGTGGATTGAGTGCTAATTCCACAGCGGATTGCAAATCGTCAGGAGAGTGCATCTGCGGAAAGGCCCCTTTAAGCCACTCTGCCGGATCTATGGAGAGGATCGGCATACCATCGGAATGGTTGAGCTTCTCATGAGGCAGCACATAGATAATGCCGTGTTTCCCAAGAGCCAGAAATTCATTCACTACTGAAGAAGTATCTGATATCAATGTATCAGCCAAATATAGATATGGATATATATCATACTGTTCTTTGGGAATAAGAAATAATGAATCCCGTTTGCGCGATTCCTTTACATATAAACGACTTTGGGACAATGGGGCATATTTTCCACCATAACTATAGGGATGCAATTTAACAATTACATTGTATGTATCAGTCAATTCAAGAATTTTTTGTTTCAGAAACGGTATACAACTGGGCTTGTATGATGGAGCAAAAAGTATGGTTTTACGGCGTGGATCCAGTCCCAGCTCCCGGGTCAGCTTTTCATTATCATAGCTGCCATTTCTAAAGAACGGATCAAGCTTGGGGATGCCTGTCAAATAAAAATCTGCGCAATCGCCCCACGCCAGAGACTTGATATAGTCCATCCAGTATTGCCCCTCCAAAAAAACGTGATAATGCACGTCTTTTTGGCGATGTACATTACGAATACGCAAGGTCTTAATACCCATTCCATGATCTACATGGAATCGATGTACATCGCCATAGCGTTGTGGGTTTCTCAGTGCATCACCGCAGACTACGGCATCAAAACCGCTTGTCTCTTCCGTCACCTGCAATCCCTTGTCACGCAGTGATTGCTGTATATTTTTACGATCATAAACAGGAATAAATCCAAATATGCGTCTATCATTTGGACCAACATAAAAATGGATATCATAGTCGGAATCTTCCGCCAAGACTTCATAAAGCGGATAAAGAGAATTAAAATAATATTCCTTTTTCAAATCAAACAGAATACGTTTCTTCATCTGAGATAGCCTTTTCGATAACGGCTGTGATAGAGCAACTGAGCCTTTCGAAACAAGTTCAATGGCTTACGGCGCGTGCCTAAAGGCATGGCTGTGTCTATGGAATCAAGCGCATCAAAAATATTTCTTGATATGCTGCCATCTAATACAGGATTTACTTCATTGAGATGATCGTGCCTTGAAGCACTCATCTCTCCGGGATTTCTGAAACACCGGTCCAATGCAGAACGTAGTTCATCAGCATCCCGGATATTTATGGCCTTGTCAAAACGATCAAGAGTATTGTAAGTAACTATCGGTTTATCCAGCACCATAAATTCATAGATTACAGATGATGTATCCGATATCATTACATCGGCAAGATGGAGATATGGCGTGATATCATATCCATCTACCAGTCTGAAACGCCCCTTTCCCAGTGCCGAAAGCCGGGAGAGCAAAGATTTATTCATCAGTTCATGCGGTTTGCAAAACCATACCTCATCATCCCGAATAATCGATTCCAGATCAGGAAGCAGTGCCTCTGCAGACTGCATACGCCGGCTATGTGTAGGTGCGTAGAGTACAATTTTTTTCTCCGCAGCTATGTCAAACCGATCTCTCAGGCCCGCTGTGTCATAGTCTAAAATAAAATCTATTTTAGGCCAGCCGGTTTCAATCACTCTAAAATACTTGTATTTACGTTGCAATGTTTCGTATCTCGCCGTTACTACAGGCCCGGAAGTTAGATAGAGATCAAAAAAATGCCGTATCTGATAGTGAGATGGCTTTTCAATACCTATGCCATGAAAGAGTTCAACCTTTACTCCCGGCAAACGAAAATCAACAAAATTTCCTGGGCAGAGTACAAACTTTGCATCAACTTCGATAGCGGATTCCAAATCCGTGAACACCGGGTGTTGCCGCCACTCTTCAGGCAGCACGTCATCCACCTTGCGGCTGACGTAGAAAGCAATTGAAATACCCTGCAATTCCGCCTCTTTAACCAGCGGTGCTACAACAGGCAGCGCATAGCACTTGGCCAGGTAGAACAACCAGGTCATAGACCCTATGCCCCATCCGGATTAACTACGGCTTCACCATCAACGGCCTGCCCGTTCTGCACAGACTGCTTGACGTCGGTAGTAGATATATTCTGTGTTCGCTCAAGATAGACTACATCACAATATTCTTTTAAAAAATCAAACTTGCCTTTCCAGTCTTCCCCGATAACAAAGACATCAATATTATACCTTTGTATATCCGTAATCTTCTGTTCCCAGGAGCTCTCGGGGATAACCCTATCCACTATACCCAAGGCCTCTACAATGGCTGCCCTGTGCTTATAGGGATAGATGCACTGCTTGTGTTTGCCGGTATTAAATTCATCCGTAGAAACAGCGACCATCAGATTGTCACCATATAATCGCGCGCGTTTCAGCAGATTTAGATGACCAATATGGAACAAGTCAAAAGTACCGTATGTAATAACTTTTTTCATTTGAAATCCAAATACTTATTATTTAGACACTTTTGGGTGTGTCTTCCACCTTTTATGAAACCAGAACCAATGATCGGGCGCGCGCCTGATAGCAGCTTCAAGACGTGATGTATATAACTGCGTCACTTCATGAACATTTTCATCTGTTATACCATCAAGATGATCCAGCTCAAAGAGTTCAATCTCAATTCGGTGACGCCCTTCAGGCAGTCTGTAAATGCTGCCAAATATTAGCGGTGCACCGGTTTTTAGTGAAAAAATTGCAGCACCCTGGTATGTCGAAGACGGCCGTCCCAAAAAGTCCACGAATATTCCGTCTCGCCTGGCATCCTGATCTGAAAGCAATGCAACCATTTCATTATTACGCAGTGCCTTTATTACACCGCGTACAGCTACACCCATATGTATAATTTTGATTCCCATCATTTCACGGAAGGAATTCATATACCGGTCAACCCGCTTGTTCTTCTGTTCACCTACAAGAAATGCAATAGGATACCCCTTGAATGCCAGGGCTGCTCCCATTAATTCCCAATTCCCAAAATGCCCGGCTACCATGGATGCGCCTTTACCAATTCCCATAACACGGTCAAGTTTCTCCAGTCCGACAAAATCTACCAGATCGAGGACAGTCTCCTTATCCAATACTGGGAAGCGCATATATTCAAAAATCATCTTTGTAAAATTCTGATAAGTCCGTTTGGCCGTTGCAAGACGTTCAGATTCATCCATATCAGAAAATGCAGATGCAAGATTAGCCAAAACAATATTCCGGCGTATCCTCAAAACATGAAAAATGAAAGCACCAAGACGATCAGCAGCCTTCAAACTCCGTTTAAGCGACATATGCTGTAATGTCCACATAGCTGTGATTGCCATGGCAAATTCTAAACGATGGCTAAACCGTTTTTTAATTTTCTTCCATTTTTTCTTGTTCATCATTTAAACTCCATAACTCTATTTGTAAACGGCGACGCTTGTAAACGGATCTGATTGCCAGTATAAAAAATAACATTAATGCCAGAGCAAAGATAATTGGCCATTCAAGAAAAATAGCCCAACGATAGTGGTCATTCAGATTCTGACGCCATGATGCCTCAAACTCTTCCGTAGATTGATTACAGGCGGCATAAAAGGCTCCGGAAAAAGATTGACCTCTGTTAAGATTATCTAAAATTTCATCAATTACCGATGGTCCGATATGTACCAATAAAAAACGTACGGCATCATAAGATGCTGCATATGCAATACGCGCCTGATGCGCAGGCAGTTGCAGAAGGCCTTCAAGATCATCCAATGCCGGCAGTTGATTCTTACGATTAGCACGTGCAAGCTGTACTGTTTCTTCAATACGCCATTCAGCAGACCAGAGTTGCGCCACGCCTTCATCAAACCACCGAGGTAAATGCTTTCTGCCTCCCCAACGGTATAAAATCAGATGGCCCAGTTCATGTATTAAAATTCTCCGTGCCCTGCCAGGTGATGTAGCAGGATCAGCATTAAATACAATAACGGCACCATGATCCGGAATGGCTACCGCTGCGCTCCACAAGGGAGCTGAATTACCGGTTAACTTGCTAAATGTAGCTCTGTCCGGTGCAATAAAAATATGTATACTGTCTATTATTCCAGAGCGCAGTCTTCCTTGAAACGAGTCGAGCCAGGTCTCACCCCATTCCATGACCTGTCTAGCATAACCACGGTCGTCAGGTGTACAAAAACATTTCAACCGCCTGGAATACACCTGCTGCCATCTGTCAAATTGAGTGGCTTCAGCAGTATGATTATACATTAGCAGACTAATTAGGCATACGGCTGAAACACATGCATATACTTTATTAAGGTACACTTTAATTGAAGCACACTGCAATATTTTTTTATCACGATTAATCAAAGCTATGCTTTACTATTCCTATTATATATAAAACAATACCGCAATGAACACAAAGATTCTGTAACTCAACGAAAAGGAAAATAAAATTTTATATTCTCCTTGCGAGCTTTACGATTCCATTGCGTGCCTTGCGGTTTATGCACTGTTACTGCTTTTGATACAGTCTCGCCGCTCTTCCGCTAATTCTCCGAAAGTGGGCAGAAATCCAAACAACAATCCCGGATTAAAGTCAATCTACCCAATTTAAAAAATCAAAATTTATACCCCAATGATACTGATGGTAAAGAGCCCAATGCTCCGTATAGTCCGTATCCCACATCAACCTGATACCGTAAAAGTTTCACTCCAAGACCAAATGAAATACCGGCCATCCTGGATAATCCTTCAACGACTCCTTGTTCCCGACCGCGTGAGTGATATCCAAATCTGAACCGCAATGATTCTGACAAAGTAAATTCACCACCTATACTCCAGTAAAAACCACCCATTTGATCGCTTTTATGATCTACATAGCGAATAAAATTAAGATTGAATATCAGTGGTAGATGAGCCAACTGCTTAGTAGCACCAAGACGCATTGTGGTTGGTAAAAGTTCTTTATGATCAATAAAAGCATTGAGAGCTGTACCGATATGACAAATTGAAGCACCAAATGTCAAAGATTGTGAATAAAGGGAGTATTGAACACCAATGTCAGCGGCAATTGCAGAAGCTGAATATATATCATAATTGGTCAGAGCTATAAACTTGGCTGTTATTCCCCATGCAAGCCCCATTGAAAGACTATCTGCCACAGTTATGCCACAAACTATGTCCGCAGGAGAAAAACTACCCAGATCAGTTTGATTAACATCCATACGCGTCATTTTACCGTAATCCGCATAGCGTACTGATGCAGCTAAGTGCAGGCCTATAAATTGACGGGCATAAGCAAGGTAGCCGGATTTACTATCAACAAATCTTCGTTCATAACCAAAGGTGGCAGTCTCTCCGTTAATACTAACAAGAGCCGCAGGATTATAGCCAATGAATTGCAAATTGCCACGCATGCCAACAACAGCACCTCCCATGGCAGCGGATCGAGCTCCACATTCCCAGTTCAAAACGTCAAATCCAGCTCTTTCTGTATCAGCACCAAAGACTGATTGCACAGAAAATATTAAACCGGTCAGAAGCATCACGAGCCATCTATACCATTTCATGAAGCCTCCAAAAAAAATACAGGGTAAATACCCTGTGTTTCAGTTTGGAGCCACCCATCGGATTTGAACCGATGGCCTGCTCATTACGAATGAGCTGCTCTACCAGCTGAGCTAGGGTGGCTTTAAAGAAAAATAATAGTGCCGAATAAAGTACAAAACTTTTACACCTGTGTCAAGAAAAAATACAGACCCCGGCAAGGTCAAAACCATGCCGGGCTGTATATAGAATTCTCATAAAAATTCTGTTTGTAATCCTGTCAATTCGGTGATCTTCGGTATTAAATATCTTTTAATAACTCTGTTGGCTCTGTGAACTCGGTGATTTATGAATAATACAGGCTAACAGGCCGACCTGCCGGGTTCTAACTTTTTTTATTCATACGGCGTGCCAAAAAGTAGTAGATTACCAGGCCCAGACCGGCCAGAATAAAGATACCACCAACTGTAATCTCACCTCTGAGCTCATAGGGAACCAACTGCCCAATGATGAATGCAAGACCAATACCTATTAATACAAGGCCCCATTTAATAGCTGACGGGACATTGTCTGCGGCTCCTGTTTTATAAAGATACTTGATATTCTCATCAACCAGTCCCTTTTGAATCAACATCTGCCTTGTTCGATTATCACCAATTATCTTGATCATGGCTACAAAAGAAAAGAAAATAGCCGGTACAATAATTATTTCACTCTGCATGATTGCCTCCGTTGTTGTATGTTTTGTGCCTTCAGTAGATAAGACCGGTAATAACATGGAATGTTTCAATTTTTTTCTTTCATTTTTACTGCAACATTATTAACATATAGCTGTCTAATGATTTGAGATGTATATAATGACAAAAGACAATGAGCGACAGCTCATAGAAAATATCTTAAATGACGAGACCGGAGCCTTCGAAAAGCTTATCAAACAGCACGAACGCCTGGTCATCCATATGATTTATCGTCTGATCAACAATGTTGATGACAGACAGGATATATGCCAGGATATTTTTCTCAAAATATATCAGGCATTGCCATCTTTTCGTTTTGACTGTAGATTATCAACATGGATTGCTAAAGTAGCCTATCGAACAGGTTTGAATTTTCTTGAAAAAAAAAGAGCTGCTCTTTATGAAGACAGCTCTTCCGGACACTCTATTGATGAGATTCCAGGTGAATACTTCGATCCTGAAGCAATTATGGAAAACAGAGACCGACAAAAACATATGGAACAGGCTATTTCAGAATTAGACAAAAGATACAGTTTCCCATTAATATTATATCATATGGAAGATATGAGTTATAAAGAAATCAGTGAAATTATGAATCTACCCGAGGGAACAATCAAGAGTCATCTATTCAGGGCAAGAAAACAGTTGAAATCAGTTTTTGAGCATAATTATGCCGGAGAACAATTATGAGTGGTCATCTTTCAGACCGGATTATCCAGGAATTTCTGGAGAGTGACGGGCAGCAGCATAGACAAGATGTCTTTGAACACACCAGGCAATGTGAAGCTTGCAGCCGACACCTGGATTCATATAAAGAACTTTTCAACCAATTAGCCACACCGCCGCACATATTTATTCCTGAAAACTTTGCCTCCGTTATTGCACAATCTGTTGAAGCCAGGCAAGAAACACTTAAGGGTGATATAATTAGTGATAAAGTCATGCTGACAGGTTTTACACTGATCGGTTTTGGTGTTGCAGCCTTTTTCATTGACTGGCCATCAACATTTAATATCATTAAAAACATATCTATAACCACATCATCACTTAATGTCTCGCAAGATAGTATACTAAATAATATGATTCAATGTTTTAAGCCAGGCCTGGCATTACTTCCTGTAGCAGGTATTGCACTTGGCTTGATTGCATGGCTTGACAATAAAATTCAACATAGAACCAAAATAAATTAATTTCTTTTAAAAAATTCCCAATAAACATTTGCAATTGCAACTTTCAGTTGTGTATTTTCTTAGATATGGATCTATGATATTCAAGAATTATTAAGGAAAAGGTCTAACAGATATGGATTTTGAAGAAAAACTTCTCTGTACATTGATAAATAACAGAGACTCACAAAAGGCTATTGCGTTTAAAAAAGCATTTGAAACTGCAAGAAAAGTATTAATTGCTCCTGCACCTGAAGAGAATATTAAATTAACAAAAAATTTCATCGATCAATTGGCAGTTAATATACCCAATTTGCATATAACACTATTAAGAAAAGAAACACAAAAAGCAAATAACAAAAAGCCCAAAATACAGGAGATCGGTATTGGTTCAATGAATCAAGGGCTATGGAAACTCTTACGTAATCCTCATATTAATATGCTACGTGCTGAAATATTTGACACCATCATCGACCTGGACCCTAATTTTAATTTCACCTATGCCTTTCTCTGCCGCAGATTGGCTCCATTACTTAGAATCTGCTTTACAAAAGAAAAATCGGAACAATATTACAACCTACAGTATACTGTTAAATCAATAAACAACTATGAATCACAACTTTCAGGCATGTTACGATTCTTGAATGAGTTATAAATTCTATTTTGTAATAATAAAAGGGGCTGCCCTTCTTGGACAGCCCCATTAAAATTATCAATAATTCTTTACTTACATAAGATTGTATTACAATAAAACCTACCTGGTAATTATATACTTTTCCGGATCAATGCGTTGACCATTTAGAGCAACTTCATAATGTAGATGTGGCCCTGTTGTTCTGCCGGATTGTCCAATTTCTCCAACCTTGTCCCATCTGATAACTTTTTGACCGCGCTTAACCATCACCTTTGAAAGATGACAATACCGAGTGATCAGGTTTGATCCGTGATTTACTTCAATATAATTACCCCAAGTGTTGCTGTAACTAATTTTTCCTATGAATCCGGCACCAGTTGCTAATACCTGAGTCCCAACAGGTCCGGGGACATCAATACCATAATGAAATCTCTTTTTACCATATATAGGATGTATTCTGAAACCAAATTTATCATCTATATAACCACCCATAACCGGAATGATGGATGGAAGATGTTCAGCCTTGGTTTTATTACGGGTAACGGCAGATGAAACATTAAGCAGACTATGTTTTTCATAACGCACAGAACGCAGAAGCCTGTCAAGATCTGCATTCATCTCATCAGCAGTTTTTTTAATTTCTTTGGAATAGTAACCGATTTCCGGTGAACCTATATAGGCAGATCCACCAACACCCAACTGCCGAGTATCGTTATCAATACGGGGAATACCGGCAAAATCTCTTAATTGATCACCTGAATATTCAACTTTAGCCATTTGCTCATTAATCTTTGCAACAGTCTCTTTCATATTCATTAATTGGTGCTGCAAGTAAGCCTTGTCATTTTCAAGTGCGGCAATTTTAAAATTTGTAGTTACTTTTTGAAACACAAAAACGCCGGTTCCTATGATTAACACAAAACACAGGCTAATGATTGCCGCAAGAATTACAAATTTTTTACCAGTTAGACTAATTTGTGATATATCCGCCTTCTCTTTGGACAGATACATGAGGCGAAAACGTTCGTCCAGCATTGAATTTCCCCTAACAACTCACAGATTTTTTGATCAACTCTTTAATTTAGGTAGGCCAAATCAATGTTAACATACTAAATTATACATAATAAGTCAAGGGGAAAATGGCCATTATACCCAGCTTCCCCTTGCTTAAACGAAAAACGAAAAACAAAAAACTATAGTTAAAATATATTAACCAAGATAACTTCTAAGCATCCTGCTCCTTGATGTATGTCTCAATCTTCTGATAGCTTTTTCTTTGATCTGTCGTACTCGCTCACGTGTCAAACTAAAACGCTCACCAATTTCTTCAAGAGTTAAAGGATGTTCTCTTTCCAGACCAAAATAGAGTTTAATCACCTCTGCTTCTCGATCGGAAAGGGTCTTTAGTGCCCTCTGAACCTCTATTTGCAATGATTCATCCAACAGCATATCATCAGGCGGAGGTTGATGATCATCTTGAATTACATCCAACAGCCTGTTATCATCACCTTGATTGAATGGTGCATCCAATGAAAGATGCTTTCCTGAAATCTTAAGTGTATCAGAGACTTCATAAGGTGTCATTTCCAACTCTTCGGCAATTTCTGTTGCGCTTGGTTCTCTTTCAAACTCTTGCTCCAAACTGCTAAAGGCCTTGCCGATTTTGTTTAAAGCACCCACTCTGTTTAATGGTAGACGAACAACGCGGGATTGTTCTGCCAATGCTTGAAGAATGGATTGTCGAATCCACCATACAGCATATGAAATAAATTTAAAACCACGGGTTTCATCAAAACGTTTTGCAGCCTTGATTAAACCCAGGTTACCTTCATTGATGAGATCTCCTAATGACAGCCCTTGGTTTTGGTATTGTTTGGCAACACTCACAACGAAACGCAGATTTGCTTTGGTCAATCTCTCCAAAGCTGCCTGATCATCTTCCTTGATGCGTTTTGCCAAATCTATTTCCTGATCAGGCGTCAGTAGAGCTACCTCACCAATCTCTTGCAGGTAACGATCGAGAGACTGATTGGCGCGTGTTTTCGTGCGTCGAGTCATAAAATTATTTTCAACTCCTTAAAAAAAGTAAGGGGTTTAAGTGACCTAGTGTATCTTACATCTACATATTAGGATTGTTCCAAAATAAATGCTTGACTTCGTCTTTTTTTTCACTAAATTATCAGTATATGATCTCTCAAAGAAAAAAAGCCTTTATCGGCATCATAATACTACTTTCCTGGACCTTTGTATGGGCATCCAACCGGATAACTGCATTTGAAGCCAGCAAAGAGAACAATACAATTACTTTGAACTGGACAATTGAGCAAGAATCGGGCCTAATTAAATTCAATATCCATCGTAAAATCGGTCAATCCAACTGGGTAACTATCGGCTCTGTACCTTCCAAGAATCTAACAGAGACAAGTATCGACTACTCTTTTAAAGATTCCAACATCTGGAAAACCCAAAATTCAGCATGCTACTATCGCCTGGAGATGGAACTCCAGGGTGGAATTAAAAAGATGCATACTATAATTGCTTCAGCATCCGGCATGTCAGGTATACGTCATACATGGGGCAGCCTTAAAGCAATGTTCCGCTAAAAAAATCTACGTAGATATTAATCCCATCAATTTATTATTAATCCCATCAATCAGAAACGGCTATTTTTTGATCACTGAAGAGATTGCATTGTGATAAAATCCCGAACAGTTTGAAATACAGTCTCACTATCATCGCTCTTGGTAATAGTGTGAGCTGCATGCCGTAAATAACGAATCAATATCACATCAGAACCTATGTGCCGGGCAATTTTGCTTAATTGTTTTGCAGATATACGATAGTCCAACCGCGAATGCATCAGCAAAACGGGACAATTAATTGATGAGAGATTCTTGCGCATCTCTTTTAACAATCCCTGGCACTGTAGAACTGCTTTCAATGGGTAGCAATTATACCCTGATTCACTACATTCTCCGTCTCCGGTATGTTGCTGTGCACTGCGCTTTTTCCAAAATGAGGCAAAAGGCAGTATCAAAGGTAATAACGGCAGCCTCCGATCTTCAAGGTTATATGGTGTGGAAAGAGAAATAACACCATCAACTGAATGTTCTGCTGCAAGTAGCAGAGCAATAGCACCACCTATTGAATGTCCAGCTATAAATACCTTGTCATATTTACTTTTAAGCTTTAAATATTCATCTCGCGCTGTATCAACCCAGTCTGTCCATGTACTTTCATTCAAGGCTGCCGGTGAGCTTCCATGTCCGGGCAGGAGAGGAACAGATGTAATTATATTATAATTCTCCAACAAATGTGCCAGATCTTTCATGGCCCAGGGCGTTCCGGTAAATCCATGAATTAAAAGACAGGCAGTATTATTCAATTTTAGTTTTGATTGTCTGCAAGAATGATCTTTGAGAAAAGGTTCTGTATATTTTTCCATCTAACCTGCATAATTTAGAGACGAAAACAACCAAGAAGCTGTTTCAAAAGTCCCATTTTTACATTTGTCTTCCCCGAGTGCTCCTATCGGGGATCTTCTCTCCACTAAAAAAATCCAATCAAAAAATTGTCGGGGTAATACCGAACTTTTGATATACAATTTCCTAACAACCGAAACTCGTTGAGTCACCCATAACGCCTTTCAGTTTTCGACACAAGAAATCAAAGATCAATTTAGCTTGCGAATATAATAAATTTTCCTTCTGAACGCAAGTTCTTTTCTAAAAAAGATTGTTTTTTTTTGCAATTCCCAGTTTAGACTTGATTTTTTTGACCAATCCCAGTAACTTTATTTGGAATTTGGATTTTCAAAACACCCCCTCTTTTCGACATAGTAAAAAAACAGGACTTGCTAAAATGCATAAAAATTACAAAAACCTGATTCAGTCAATTACGGCAATTTTATTAATTCTACTAATAGGTTGTGCAACAACACAGTTGAAACAAGCACAAACCGCCTTCGACATGGAAGACTATACACTGACCAGGAGATTATGCCGGGAATCCATTGCCGCAGACACATGTAACTATAATGCTTATCTTCTTCTCTCTTTGACACATCGGCACACCGATTCCCTCAGGCAGGCTATGATGACAATGAATCTGGCGAAAAAACGTGGTCTTTCCGGTGATAAAATCAATCAGGAATACAGCCTGATCTATGGGGCCATGGGTAAGAGTGCCGAGGCTGAAGACCGTGGACGTATAGCTCTTAAATGGTATGGACTGGCTCAGGAATTTGATCCCGAAAATTTATCTATTACAAGAATTCTTGCTGATCTCAATTTCAAACTCGGTCGTTTAAACGAAGCTGCTCAAAATTATGAAAAATTACTGACATCAGGTAGAGATACACTGAAAATAAACCCACAGCTTAGAAAAATAAAAGAACGACAGAAATCAGCATCAACTCTACTTGTCAATGCAGAAAAGGCATATGGAAAAGGTCGACTAAAAAAGGCTTCTAATTTGATTAATCGTTTAATCAAATTAGAAGCCAACAACCTGGATGGCCTTTATTATAAATACCTACTAGAAGGACGGCAATTTTATGAATCCGGTAAACATGTCTATAAAACAGGTGCTTTAAAAAAATTATGGCAGGCTATTGAAGCACTGGGTTATGCATCAAGTTACCGCGAACAAGCACCGGAGCCATACTATTTTATAGGCCTGAGCTATGAAAAAAAGGATAAAAAAGAGTATGGAAATGCTATTAATGCCTTCCAGAAGGCCTATGACCTGGATCCATCCGGGCCATATGCTAATAGATCTCTCAAAAAAGTGGGTGAATTGAAGGTACTTAAAAAGAAAATGGAAAAATTCTGGGGACGTAAACGGAAATAACCTCTATATTTTCATTTTGAAACACATTGGTACTCTATGACACCCGTCAGGTAAAAATTGCCTGACGGTTTTTTTTATCTCTCACTACTCCTCAATATCATATTCGCTTCAAATAACAATAAAACAATAAGTTACACCTCGGTATAATACGCATATTTTATAAGGCATCCTCTCAAATTTTTTGTATAATCTGACTGGTATAAAATTTGCAAATATAGGTATTGCCTATGTATAAGTATCCGGGGAGTAATACAAAATATGAAGAACAGTCGTTTAATCAATTATTTAGCCTTGTCTTTGGCATTATTCAACATCCTGCCGTTAGCTGCACAATTGCAGTGGACTGAGAATGGAAAATCTCTTGTAGTGACTAATTCTTCTTTCTCTCATCACCAAATAAAGTCGGATGGAGATGGCGGCTTCTTTATGACGTGGGAAAACAACTCACTGGGAGATTATGATATATATACACAGCATTATAATGCTGACGGTCAAGCTCAATGGGGCCTTAACGGAATAGTTGTTTCATCTGCCAGTGGTGATCAAAGGTATCCGGCAGTGGAATTTGATGGACAAGATGGCGTCTTTGTTGCCTGGCATGATGAAGTTACAGGCGATATCATGTTGCAACATTTTAATAGTAATGGTGCTCCACAAGGTGCTGTGGGCGGCATCATAGTCTGCAATGCAAGCGGAGAACAAAATCATGTAAAAATGACTACTGATACACAGGGAGGAGTCATAGTTGCATGGTCAGATAAACGTACAGATTCATACAAAGACATCTACGCACAGCGCCTGGACAATCAGATGCAGGCATTGTGGACAGTGAATGGTATAGCTGTTTGCAACGCTACTGCCAGTCAGTCAGAGCTTATTATTGCTTCTGACGGCGCAGAAGGGGCTTACCTGGCATGGCAGGATTCTCGCAATGGTGGATACGATGTTTATGCACAATACATAAATGGCAATGGCAGTGCACAATGGGCCGCTGACGGAGTTGGTATCTGCCTGGACAGTAATGATCAATTTATAAAAGATGCACTTGTAACTGAAGATGGATTTGCACTCTGCTGGGAAGATCAGCGGAATGACAATAATGATATTTATGCCCAGCTTATTGCCAGCGATGGTATTGCTGCCTGGACTGTTGACGGAATTCCCGTTACAAGCGCCGGAGGCTCTCAGCTAGCAGTACAAATGGCTACAGACAGTCAAAATGATCTCTATTTCTCCTGGACAGACAACAGAACACACTACGACATTTATGCACAAAAAATGAATGCTGCCGGAGAAATTCTATGGCCTCTTGACGGACTGGCAATTAATACCGAAGCACAGTATCAATACTCACCTGTTCTTGTTGCTGATGGATCTGGCGGAGTATGGATATGCTGGAATGACAATCGCAGCGGATCAGATATAAATATTTTTTATCAACATGTCGCCAACAATGGTACTCTTCTGGAAGCTTCAACAGGCCTTCCCATGGTAGATTTCGATGGAACTCAGCAATCTCTGAAAACCATCACAGACGGATCAGGTGGTTTTATAATTATCTGGCAGGATGGCCGTGACAGCGCAAATGCCATTTTCTCCCAACATATCAATCAGGCACTTTCCATAACATCACCGGAATCTGGCGTCCAATTGTCCGGCGGCCAACCCTCCAATATCAACTGGAATATTGAGCCTGCATCACACCTGATTAATCATGTAAGTCTGCATCTATCTACAGATGGCGGTCAAAATTTTGACCAGCTTATTGCAGACAATGTACTGGCAGATGCATATCAATTTTCATGGACACCGCAAGACGTAACAAGTTCAGATGCGATGATTGAAATACAGGCATTCAACAATCAGGGAGATCTACTGGCACGCTACTACAGCCCAGCTTTCTCTGTTGATTCGGAACCGCCGCCGGCCTTCAACCTTATATCGCCCTCTGACGGTGCTCTCACCAACCTTGAACCTCTGTTTAAATGGAGAACAACAACAGATACTCAATCTATGCCAATATCCTATCAGGTATGGATGGATGCAGAGCTGCTTGGTGAGAATATTACCGATACCGTCTATGTTCATACAGCTCCCCTTGCCGGTGGTGATCATACGTGGATGGTCAAAGCTATTGACAATGCCGGCCAGATTAGTGAAAGCATACAGACCTGGAGCTTCAATGCATCGGCTGATCATGATCCGCCGACTGCATTTCAACTTATCAATCCTGATAATGGTTTGTGGAGCCGCAGCACATCAATAAACTTTCAATGGGGTGCCTCCTCTGATTCAGAATCAGGCCTTGCAGGATACAGACTCTATATAAATAATCAACTCATGGGTGAACCGGATGCCTCAACCACAGAATATATGCTTGATCAACTTGAACCCGGCACACACACCTGGTATGTAGAAGCTTTTGATCTTGTGGGAAATGTACGCAGTTCAGCAGCCCGTATCTTTTCAATCGACCCGGTTGCTCCACAGGCTTTTACATTGATCAGTCCTGACGATACATCATGGTTGAATGATACAACACCGGATTTTACATGGACAGCCTCTGTTGATACGGGAATTGGCCTGTCTCACTACAATCTCTATATTGATGATCAACTCAAAGCTGATCATCTATCTGCATCTGCTATTACATATATATTACCCGGTGACCTGGCACTGACAGAAGGAAGCCACACATGGAAAGTTGAAGCCGTTGACCTTCTTGGTAATGTACAATTTTCTCAATCCACTTATACATTTCATATTGACTTAAATGCACCGACTGTACCTCAACTACTTCTTCCTTTAGAAAATGCCAAGCTGGGCACGCTCACACCGACACTTAGCTGGACTGCATCAAGTGATATACAAGCGGGTATTGAGCACTATCAAATATTGATTGACGGACAGCCATACGATGACCCTGTAACTGCAACCGACATTACATTAACTACAGATCTTTCAGAGGATGTTCATACATGGCAGGTACAAGTATTTGACAATGCAGGCAATCATAATACATCTGCAATCAGGACATTAATTGCCGACGTGACACCACCTCTTCCCTTTACCCTTATCACTCCTGAAGCAGGAATCGATCTCAACTCAAATCGTCCTGCTTTTAAATGGCAGTCAACCGATGATGCTCTTTCAGGATTTGCAAATTTTGAATTCTACCTTGACGGAAATCGCATTACAGCAGACCTGGGAATTCAGGATACTGTCTTCACAGTTGTAGAACCAATGGAGAACGGCCAGCATTATTGGAAAGTAGCGGCATTTGACCAGGCCGGTAACAAGCGTATTTCAGAACATATCTACTTCTCTGTTACTACACATGCACCTGTTATCACATCTTCCGAGACTATTGAAGTGATTGAAGATCAACCTTTTTCATATACGGCAACAGCTACAGATGAAGATGGAGATGTAGTGCAGCTCTCTTTTGAAGATATTCCATCATGGTGCACAGTAGATGGCACAATAATTACCGGTACTCCCGGCAATGACACTCAGAATACAACTTTTAAGGTAATAGCTGAAGACAATGACTATCGTGTTGAGAAAATAATATCAATCACATTCTCATCGGTAAACGACCTGCCATCTATCTCTGAGATTGCAGATCAAGTTATCCCTGAAGACGGCCAGATAGATCAACTGGAATTTACAGTTTATGATGAAGAGACACCGGCTAATGAGCTTGTTTTTATTGCTACTTCTTCAGATACAAATCTAGTGGCACATCGTGATATTATTATTAATGGAACAAATGATAATCGGACACTTTGCATCGTACCCAAGGCAAATGCCTTTGGACAGACCAGAATCCGGCTCCTGGTAGATGATGGCACTGCAAACAGCAACATAGAATTCTTATTAACTGTAGCACCTGTGAATGACAGGCCTGTAATAGCTGCTATAAGTAATCAAATAACAAATGAAGACACAGCAATAATCGGCATCCCTCTGATATACAGTGATCTGGAAACATCAGTTGAGCAACTCAATCTATCATTTGAGATAGAGGATGTAAGTATAATAACCGAAGCAAATATAAGTATTTCCACTGGTGATTCACCGACAATCACATTGACACCATTGCCGGACGCTTTCGGAGAAACGCATATCACTGTAAGAGTCAGTGACGGAGATATTGACAGTGCTCAAACATTTACTTTAACAGTTCAGCCGATTAACGATAAACCCGTAATTAGTTCCGCTCTCAATTTACAGGGCACAGAGGGCGAAACACTTGTCTACACTGCTACCGCATCAGATCCTGATGGTCCGGGAATGATTATAAGATACCTGAACATACCAACGTGGATGGCTGTTTCCGGTAAGACAATATTGGGCCGACCTCCCGAAGGAGTTCTACAGGCACAATTTGATGTTCATGTCTCAGACGGTGAATTGAGTGATACTGCTACTGTAAACATACAGATAACCGGGATAAATGATATACCTCAATTTATACACGCACTTCCGGATCCCGTCATTAGTGACATGGACAGCCTCTCATTCACCCTTACTCTGGATGAGTATATATATGATGAGGATCATGCAGACTCACTATTGAGCTGGTCTGTAAAATTATTAGAGGCACAACCCATTACCATATCAATCTCACACTATCCGCATATTGCATCAATAAAGGGCGACAAATACTTTGGAGAGTTGAATTTTATCTTTACAGCCACGGATCCTGAAGGTGCATCTATATCCGACACCCTCACTATCCACAGTATTGATACTGCTGTTGAAGATGAGTTATTATCTTCCTGCCCGGGAGAATTTGAACTCTTTGCCAACTATCCTAATCCATTCAATCCGGCAACAACCATACGCTTTGGACTACCCATTGCCGGCCCTGTTACAATTAGTGTATTCAATGTACTGGGCCAGAAAATTGAGGTATTGATAGATGAAATCAAGGCCGCTGGTTATCATGAACTACAGTGGCATCCGGAAAATCTGCCTGCCGGCATATATTTATATGTAATTGAAAGTGACAACTGGCGCAAGATCAAGCGCATGGTCTATACTAAGTGACAAATGGCAAATTTCAAAAGACAAATACCAAAAGATAAAAGACAAATAACAAATAGCAAATAGCAAATTACATCATTTCATGAATAAGCCGACCTGGCTTCTTCCCTACAAAGCTATGTAGCCTGTGTGGAAAAATCATACTATATATAATTTTGAGTAGATAATATCTGTTAAATTCTACTGCTTTCGATTTCAATATCGATTGATTAACTTCTGTATCCACTATAAGTAGTATTGGCCGATATTAAAAAACATTGGAACCAAGTGAAACTTTATTATATTTAATAGTCATATATACAACACTTATAACAACATATCACCACGGAGATATCCACAAGTGAACATTAAATTTTTTAAAAAACATACTTCATACCAAGTACTTGTATTAATGATAACATGGATTTTACTATCTCCTGATAATGTCAAATCTGATAATGATTTTGTTCTTGTCAAACCTCCGGGACTGGAAAAGGCCATTAACATCAAGCATATTGATACGGAATTAATGGAAGCAGCCATTCGCTATTATACTAATATTCAACGACAGCGATACGGATTAAAAGAACTTGTTCCACACAAAAAATTAACAGAATGTGCCAGAGGGCATAGTGGTGAGATGGCACTTTTGACAACATTCGGACATATCTCCCCAAACCCATATTCAAGAAGGCTGACGGATCGCTTAAAAAATGCTGGAATCGATCTGCCCGGTAATAAATACGGTGAGAATATTGCCGTAGATTACATTTTACACCTTGCCGGTATCCCATATATAAAGAGATGGAAAGATGGTAAAATTCATTATTACTATTCCCACGGTGAACGTGAAGTACTTCCACAAAGTTATGATCGCTTTGCCAAAGCTATGGTGAATAATTGGATGCTCTCTCCCGGGCATAAGGCCAATCTTCTTGAAAAAACTTTTACACATATTGGTATTGGCGTGGCCAAAGGCAAGCACGAAAAAATTGATGCCCTGTACGTTACGCAAAATTTCTTGGGAAGAACATCTGCTGTTGAAGAAATCATTTCTAATAACAATCCTGCATTGAATAAATTCTAACAAACAACTTGACTTTCCTATAATTCTTATACTACATTAATTATAATATTTTCACTTTAACACAGTATATTTTTAGTAATTCCTTATTTCACCCATCTCTGCATTTATATACTTGAACTCAAGTTTTTTTTAATTTTAGACTATTCCATTCTGAAGGAGATCAAATTGAAAAAGAACTTAACTATCATCTTGTATTTGTGTTTCTTCTGCACACCTCTTTTTACAGAAGAGCAAATTTCTGACAAGCGGACAGATAAATCTACTACACAAGATAACCTTCATACACGATGTATCGATGCAAATAATCTTTCCATGGGAATTTCAAATCATGGCACTTTCTCAAACTATCCGAATACTCTTCAGTACGCACAGCTCCCAATAAAATCAATGATATATTCGGCCATGATAAATATGGCCGGTCTTAGTCTGGGAGCCATAATCGATGATTCAATCTACGTTATGCTCAACTATTATCATAGTGATGCGCGACCAAGTGCCATTGATGCACAAGGGAATTTTATTCAGAATCCACCAACGAAGTTTAGGGTATACAAAATTGGTACTGCTGACAGTCTTCAAAATACAGAAGATTATATGGAATGGCCGGTAGAATACGGTGCTCCAATCAATTTTGATGGCACTCCAGAGCATATTGGAGACCAAACACTGTTTACGGTTTTTACCGATCAAAATGACGAGCCAAATAGAAATAAATTAAAAGCCGAGATCAATTTAACATCATGGGCATGGAAAGAACTGAATGATGTCATCATGATGCGCTGGCGGATTATAAATAAAAGTAGTCATACATGGAATGATGCAGTTATTGCCATTCCAACCGATTGTGAGTTGTTTGACGCCCATGATGATCTGGTGGGTAGCGACAGCACCCTCTCAATGGTATATTGTTATAATGCAGATGTTGACGGAATGTACACCAACACTGCCGTTGCAATGCAGTTTCTGGAAACTCCTTCCATACCAATGATAAATGAATCTGCCATCCGAAATGGTAGTGTTACCACTAATTTCATGAATGTACAGGCATTGAGTCCGCCAATCTATAAACATAATGATTATACACAGGAAATGAGATGGACAGATTTCCTTTCTAATTCCACCAATAAAAAAATATATCATCATATGCTCGGTATTGACAATTTTGGAGACCCGATAATTAATCCGGTAACTGGACAGAGTACTAAATGGGCATTCAACGGTGATCCTGTACATGGCACAGGATGGATTGAACTTCCCATACATGCACTCGACAGACGCTTCATGATCTCAACAGGGCCTTTTGATATGGCTCCGGGAGATACGCAATATGTCGCAGTGGCAATCACGGTTGGAAACGGGCCTAAAATATGGGATGATATTCGCTCAATCAGAGAAATGGGAAAAGTGATGCCAGGAGTATATCACAGCGCAGGCACAGTACATATGCCTGATCTAACCGTTGATCCGGACAATACTTTTATAATGCCAATCCTGTTGACTAATCCAGGGCAAGCTGTCTGTGAAGGAATAATCACAGTAAAGCTACCGGAATCTTTACATTATGTAGACATCACACCGGCACAGGGCATAACAATTATAGCACAATCTACTTCCTCTGAAGAGATCCGGCTACAGTGCAGTTTCAGTGAATCATTGATGAAGGGTGGATCTAGAGAAATTGCACAAATGCAATTCTCAATTCAATCGCAATCAGACACTACGAAGATCAGATTGTTTCCACACTCATTTCAAGACAGTAATGGGCGTCCTGTTACATTAATGGGCACCACTGCAAACATTGAATTCAACCACTCCCCCAGCCATGTCAGTCTATTGTCACCAATAAATGGATGGACAGCAGATCACATGGGAATCACCTTTAAATGGACACAGGCCCATGATCTTGACGACGACTCTCTTAGCTATCACTTTCAATGGATCGGCCAGGATATAGCTTCACTTACAACCAGCGATACCAGTGTCTTTATTTCATTGGCAGACAATAAATTTAAACAGAAAGACAAATGGCAATGGACAATACTAGCTGGCAACGGCTCTCATACCTATCAGGTCAGTGACACTTTATCTTTCTCAATCCCTGATAATTTCTTCTCAAAAAACATCAAACAGACTCAAATCCCGACAGACATATCAAATAATGAAATAATATCGAACATATTTCAAACCAATGACAAGCTGGTACTACAGACATTTCCAACAGATAACTTCCAGCTCAGTCAACTGAGATTCCATAAAATACTTAAATCTTTAACATTACAACCTTTTTTCAATACAACATTAGAAAACTTCCACCCATCAAATTTTTCTAATATATTAGACATGGATACATACGCTTTAATTGCCGGTACGGGTAACAGTATATTATATTATCCTGGCACTGCGCATAACCACGCAGCAGCCGAGGCCTATTTCACTGGAAAACTACATAAAACAGACGATCCTCACCACATCGTAGATTTGACAAATCATGAACTCAGGGTCTGGGATCTCTCCACGTTGTCAAATCCCGGATTAATCAATCAATTTATATTTTCTGAATCAAGCGACCAGGTCTATTTTGCATGGCCTTATCTCTTTTCAATTAAAAATAATGGATTATCTATTTATGAGCTTGATAAAACAAGCCTTACATTACTCAGCACAATAAATCTCAACATTCATTCCCATCAAAATTGGGGAGGACTATCCATACCTCTGATGGCCTACGATAAAAACAGGCTGGTAATTATAGCAGATGCTGCTGCATCAGAATTCACCGATCTTAAAGGGAATCCACTCTATCAACAGACATTGATTGACATAGATTATTCAGATATATTGAATCCAAAGTTAATTAATCAGCATAGAATTACCGGTAATTTTACAGAGATAGAACTAAGTTCACATTATCTCACAGCGGCAGGATGGACACAATTCTCTATCTTTGACCTGTCGAAAACCGAAGCGCAGTTGCAGAGAATCGCCATGCAACTACCTGATCACTTTAGCCGGGCATTGCTTGATGACGACGGCATGTATTATTCCATTGGCAATGAATTATTTTTTATTCATAATCAATTTATTCCCCTTGACCAAATTACTAAAGAGCCGGATAAGTTCAGCTTGAAAAATAATTTCCCCAATCCTTTTCATTCTATCACATTTATCCCCTACTACCTTAAGAATTCCAGTGATCCACGGGTTGAAATCTTCAATATACTTGGTAAAAAGGTTTGTACAATTCAAAATTTATCCTCCGAAAAAAACTGGCAGTTGACACATTGGGATGGATGCGATGACAACGGCAGCGAATGTGCCGCCGGCGTATATATATGCCGACTCACAGTTGGAGAAAAGATTGATACAATCAAAATTATAAAGTATTAACTTAAAAGACAAACTATAACAATCTTAATCCTGCGACAGGAACGAGTGTACAGCAGATCAACAATTCAGTAAAGACATAAAACAATAGACTTTTCACTTGGTATTTTCTTATTTGATTATTATATTTGTATAATTGACAAAATAAAACATACGAGGACAACATGAAATACCAGACAGTCTATTTTAAAAAACCAGGCCCCCAAAACACAGATGAGACCCTTGAAATTGTTCGTGAATGGGCCGATATGCTCAGTATCAAAACAATCATTCTACCCACAACCAGCGGAGAAACAGCTATTAAAGCCCTGGATCAATTACAATTCCACAACCTGATAGCAGTCTCACATGTACAGGGATTCAGTAATGAAAACGAAAATGAGCTACTACTGGAAAATAGAAAAAAAATTGAGGCACGCGGCTGTAAGATACTCACTGCACAACATGCATTGGGAGGTGTTGGTAGAGCTGTTCGTAATAAACTCAAGACCTATCAGGTGGATGAGATAATGGCATATACACTGCGTATTATGGGCCAGGGTATTAAAGTAGCTGTAGAGATTGCCTTGATGGCCACAGACGCAGGACTGGTACGTACTGATGAAGATGCAATTGTACTTGGAGGATCAGGTAAAGGCATAGATACAGCCGTAGTTATTAAACCGGCAAATGCACATCGTTTTTTCGACTTGAAAATCCGCGGTATTCTTTGTAAGCCATGGGAGTTTTAAAATATATGACCATTAAAAATAAAAAAAAAGTAGCACTCGTCACTGGCGCATCCAGCGGTATCGGCCGTGCAACAGCCGTTCAATTGGCACAGGACGGCATTGACATATCAATTACAGGGCGAGATGAAGATAATCTGGCATCGACTGCAAAGCTCATAAGAGACTATGGTGCAGGCTGCCATGTCATAGCAGCTGATCTCTCAGATGAAAATACAGCACGCAATGTTGTAAATGAGACTATTGATCATTTTGGAAAGCTGGATATTCTCATAAATGCCGCTGGAATAATTGGCAGTGGTTCTGTAGTGACTACCACCCTTGAAGCCTGGGACAAGATGATGAATATAAATCTGCGTTCACTCTTTGTCATAATACAGGAAGCAGTACCTCATCTTGAAAAAACCAGTGGAAACATTGTAAATGTATCCAGTGTGACCGGCAGCCGCTCTTTCCCTGGCATTTTATGTTACTGCGTCTCCAAAGCAGGTGTGGATCAAATAACCCGCTGTATTGCATTGGAATTGGCTGAACGTTCTATTCGTGTAAATGCAATTAATCCGGGTGTAGTGCGTACACAGCTGCATAAAAACGGCGGCATGGATAGTGAGGCCTATGCATCATTTCTGGAGCATAGTAAGACAACACACCCTCTGGGTCGCATAGGTGAACCACAAGAAGCAGCTGAACTTATTACATTCCTGGCATCGGACAAGGCTGCCTGGATTACCGGTGCCTGCATACCCCTGGATGGTGGACGTGCGCAAACTTGCGCCCGCTAGAAAGGCCAGCATCATGTTTTCTTGCAGATGTTTAATTTTTTTCGTACTGACTGTCATCATACCTGTCATGGCACAAAAACATGCCATAACATTCGATGAAATGTGGTCAATGCGCCGTCTCACTGACCTTGCCCTCTCGCCGGACGGCCAATGGACTGCATTTACAGTGATCCAATCTGATCCTTTGAATAATCAAACTGAATCTGACATATTTTTACTGCGTACCATGGGCGGTAATCCCAGGCAACTCTCCACTTACAAAGGTTTTGACGGCAAGCCTGCATGGAGTCCGGATGGAAATCTGGTGGCTTTTCTCTCTGACCGTTCAGGTTCTAGGCAAATCCATTTGATTGACCCTCATGGCGGTGAAGCTCACCAAATCAGTCATCTTGACAGAGACATTCATAATTTCAAATGGTCACCTGACGGGTCTCATCTTGCCATGATAGTTGACATAGAAGCCGATTCAATCTCCACACATTTCCACAACATAGCTGGAACCAGAGCTAAAATTATTGACAAATTAACCTATTGGCACGGTTATAAACGTAAATCCGGCCAGCGACAGGCTATATGGATAATGCCGCTGGATGGAAATGGCGTATGGGATGTTTGCACAGGTACTTCTTATACTCCTCCCAAACTAAAGGGTAATAGCCATAATTTCACATTTTCTCCCGACGGCAAAACAATTACTTTTACAGGTAAAGCTGATACATTGACAGACCTTTCTATTGATAATAATATCTTTGCCACACCTGTAACCGGTGGCCCCATCAGATGTATGACCAAAAACCCTGCTGATGACGGTTGCCCGACATACTCTCCGGATGGTCGTTTTATGGCCTGGCGCGCCACACGTAAAACTAACTATGAAGCTGATCAGTATGATCTTATTCTCCGTAATCTGGAAAGCGGAGAACAGAGAAATATGACTGAATTATTTGACCTTGATATACTGGAAATAACATGGAATAGCACTTCACATTTTATTTATTTTACTGCTTCAGATGTAGGACGCCGTGTTATATATTCTCTTAACATAGAATCAGGCAAAATCAAAGGACTAATTCATCAAGGTGTAAATCGGCATATTGCCGTCACACCCGATGATGCGTCAATTCTCTTCATACGAAATACTATTTCACGCCCATGGGAACTTATAAAAACAGAAATCACTGGCGATGACAATACAATGCAGCTAAGCTATCTTAACCAGGAATTAATCAACAACATAGAAATGAATACAGTAGAAGACTTCTGGTTTCCCAGTTTTGATAATAGAGTTGTGCATGGAATGCTGGTCAAACCGCCTTTTTTTAAAGACACAAAACACTACCCCATGTTACTGCTTATTCATAACGAGACACATGGAGCATGGGAAGACAGCTTTAACAGGCACTGGAATGCATCTATGTTTGCCTCGCAAGGAATAGCCGTAATGATGATCAACATCCGCGGATCCAAAGGTTATGGTCAAGATTTTTGTGATGCCATCATCAAACATTGGGGAGATCGCCCGTACAAAGATCTAATGGCAGGTGTAGAATTTGCGTTGGAAAAATATCCGTTTCTTGACAAAAACAGAATGGCCGCCGCTGGAAGTTCCTACGGAGCATACATGATTAACTGGATTGCAACACAGGCCAATGACTTTAAATGCCTTGTTAGTCACTCTGGTATTTTTGATCCTGTATCTTTTTATGGCAGTACCGATGCGTTAAACTTCCTCGAACGGGAATTTGACGGTACACCATATACAAATCTGCGAAATTACCAACGCTGGTCACCATTAAAAAAGGCAGCGTCAATGAAGACCCCAATGCTGCTTATTCATGGTGCTCTGGATTCAAATATACCTCCGGGACAGAGTGTTCAACTCTTCACAGCCCTTCAACGCCAATCCATACCCGGCAGACTACTCTACTTTCCCGATGAAGGCCAATACATTAAAAAAGCTGCCAATGCAAGATTATGGTATGATACTATATTTAAGTGGATTAAACAATGGACAACACCGAAAGAGACAGACCAGGTGAAGACCTCCCTGCGCCCATTGTAGTGAGAGATATACTGGATCTGCACGGATTCTTTCCTGAGCAGATACCGGAGATAATGGACGCATTTATTGAAAATGCGCTCGACATACACTGTTATGAGCTGCGTGTTATTCACGGCAAAGGGAAAAGCAGGCTAAAATTTGAAGTAAGAGAGTACTTGAAGACAGATATGCGCATAGCATCTTTCGTCGATGCAGCACCGCATCTTGGAGGATGGGGTGCTACTATAATCTACTTGCTGCATTGAGAGTATCAAAACAACAAAAACAACTTCCAGAGTCTTGAAATTGCCCCATGCAATGGCAAGGTTGTCATGGCTGTTGATGGCATAAAAGACAATACAAAAAAAGACACATTCGTATCCACACTAAACACATCCCTCTAAAGCACCGTCTTCCTGGATTTTTTTTAAACTTATTCAGTACACACTTCCATTAAAGTACCGGCCGCTGATGCCCATCATACATCTCATCACGTTTTTCTTTGACCGTTGCATCAGCAAAATACTCATCAAATGACATATGCCTGTCAATAATGCCTTTTGGCGTAAATTCAATGACTCTATTGGTAACAGAGCTGATTAATTCATGGTCATGAGACCCGAATAGAATAACCTCGGAATACTTTTTCATGCCGTCATTCACCGCAGTAATCGCTTCAAGGTCAAGATGGTTTGTCGGTTCATCCAGAATGAGGACATTGGCACCGGAAAGCATTGTACGCGAAAGCATACATCGTACTTTTTCTCCACCGGACAGAACCTTAACTTTTTTTAAAGCATCTTCACCGGAGAAAAGCATCCGGCCCAGAAACCCCCGAATGAAAGAATCATCTGTATTCTCCAGGGAGTACTGCCTGAGCCATTCGATAATATCTTTATTACTATCAAAAAATTTGTAATTATCCCTGGGCATATACATAGACTTTATTGTGACTCCCCACTCATATGTACCGCTATCAGCTTCAAGATCACCAGAAAGAATATCAAATAGAACTGTCTTGTAATTATTATTGGATCCGATAAAAACAATCCGGTCTCCTCCATTGACGGTAAATGAAATATCGTTTAAAATCTGTTCTCCGTCAATTATTTTACTTAGACCCTCTACTTTAAGAACATTTTTGCCGCAACTTCGTTCAGGCTTGAATTCTACATAAGGATGCTTTCTGGATGATTTAGGCATATCATCAATAGTAAGTTTTTCAATCAACTTCTTCCGCGATGTAGCCTGCCGTGCCTTTGATGCATTAGCCGAAAACCTGGCGACAAAGGCTTGTAAATCTTTAATTTTATCATCGCGTTTCTTTTTCTCATTTTTAAACAATTGCATGGCAAGCTGACTTGAATGATACCAGAAATCATAGTTACCTGCATAAGTCTTAATAGTCTTAAAATCAATATCCGCAATATGAGTACATACTTTATTGAGAAAATGCCTGTCATGACTTACAACAATGACAGTATTAGCAAAATTATAAAGAAATTCTTCTAACCAGGTGATAGATTCAAGATCAAGGTTGTTTGTAGGTTCATCTAACAGAAGTATATCAGGATTTCCAAATAACGCCTGAACCAATAATACACGCACCTTCACACCGCCGTCAAGGGCCTTCATTTGTGTATCATAAAGATCTGCCGAAATACCCAGCCCGTCAAGCATCTTTCCAGCTTCTGCCTCAGCTTCATATCCATTAAGGTCGGCCATTTCACCATAGATCTCAGACATTCGCATGCCTTCTTCATCGGTGAGATCTGTCTTCGCTTCAAGATCAGCCATCTCCATAAGGATTTTATATATTTCTTCATGCCCCATTAATGCTGTCTGCATTACAGTATATTCATCAAAAGCAAAGTGATCCTGATTAAGAGTAGCAATGCGTTTTCCTTTGGGAAGGTGGATTTCACCTGAATTGATATCTATTTCACCGGCAAGAGCCTTTAAAAAAGTAGACTTTCCTGCTCCATTTGCCCCAATCAGTCCGTAGCAGTTCTCTTCTGCAAACTTTATAGAGACCTCTTTAAATAAGATCTGCTGGCCAAATAAAATTGACATTTTCGATGTAGTAATAATAAGCGTACCCTCAATTGTTTTTAATTAAAAATAATGGCAAACTGTAGACATAAACATCATCTTTGGAGAATGAATTCTATTAGAAGTCTAACTCTTTCAGGAGGAGTTTGCAGGATGAGTATCTGACGTATAAACACCAATACTCTGATAATTTCCATGAATATACAACAATTATTTGGCATTTACAATCTTTAGATTGGCTCTGCATTGAAAATAGTGGGTGATGCACTCTGGACTCTTTCGTATTACTTCCGCATGCCTCTATCGAGGATCTTTGTTCAGCTAAAATATATCTTCCCCGAATGTTCCTGTATGAAAGCCGCATTACGTATAGGTTTTGTCAGGCAGCATTTGTTCTTTTCACTGAAAATATAAGTGCTCAATTAAAATCTTAAACCCAATCCCTATTAAAACAATTCCACCAAAAATTTCAACAGATCGCCCTATTCTTTTTCCAAAATATTTTCCAAGTTGTAATCCAATTAATGAGACTACAAATGTAATTAATCCGATAATCAAAACAGGTGTTACAATTGACAAATCCAATAATGCAAAACTTATTCCTATAGCAAAAGCATCAATACTTGTTGCAAAAGATTGTCCCATTAATGTTAATATTTTTAATTCCGAATCTTTTGCTATTTCATTTTTCCTTAGCCCTTCATAAATCATTTTCACACCAATGAATGACAAAAGAAAAAACGCTATCCAATGGTCAAATGCCTTAATATACTTTTCAATTCCAATACCGGCAAGCCATCCAATTAAAGGCATTAAAGCTTGAAAAATTGAAAACGAAAAAGATATTATTAAAACTCTTTTTACGGTTAAGTCTTTAATTGTTAATCCATTTGTTACTGAAACAGCAAATGAATCCATTGACAAACCAATTGCAATTAATATTATTGAGATAGTGTCCATTTTTTATCTTAACTTTCCTTTTACAAAGGAAGATACATCAACAAAGTTTATTTTTGTTTTACTTCTTTATATAGTTTTGAACCAACTATACTTGCCAGTATTAACTCAAGTAAACCGTAAGCAGTTCCTATTGCTGCAAGGCGGAATGGCATAAAACCATAAGCTACAAGGGCAGCATTAGACCAAAAATACGTTAAAAACCAAATGATTACAGAGACTGTAACTGCTACTTTTAACTTTGATTTAAAGTTAGACTGAACGAAAGCATAAATCCAAACAATAAAAATTCCTAATACAATTGACATTATTCCAAAGTACCCCATGGCTCCATTACTTAGAGATGGTAAAGAACGGCTTTCCAACACCTCATTCATTTGGTTGCCAACAAGAGGAATCATTCCCAATCCACTAACGATTATTATAAGCCCAGCCACAAATCCACTTATAAATACACTTTTTAAATTAATATTCATTTGTTTATCCTTTCATTTACTAGTTGTTATTCCATAATTTCAATATGATTTCCTTCAGGATCTAAAATTATACTTTCATAATGCCCATCCCCTGTTGTCCGAGGTTCACCAAATATTTCAAAACCATCTAACCTTAACCGCTCCGTAAGTTTATCAACAATGTCCTTTTCACCAACAGATATAGCAATATGAGTCAATCCACTAACATCTCCTTTTTCTTCACTTCCATTTAAAATATCTTTTCTTTCCATAATCTCAATACGTGCTCCACTCTCAAATGAAAGGGAATAGGATGAAAATCCTTTTATAATATTCTCATATTTATCACCACATTTCATGTTGAAGTAAGTTTGATAAAAATTGCGCATTTTTTCTAAATCATCTGTCCATATTGCTACATGCTCAATTCTCATATTTATAATCCTTTTATCAATAAAGTATCGCAATTTGCAGCATTTAATCTGTGCTTTAATATTTTCTGGTATTCAACGGAATTGTACCAATCATCAAAATTAGACTTACTTTTAAACTTAATCAACACTGTCCGAGTATAATCCCATTTTCCTTCAAGAATGATAGGTCCATTATCTACTGATAAATATTCTCCATTAAACTTCGAAAAAATGCTTTCTGATTTATCAAGATATTTTTGATATTCACTTTCATCATAAATTTTAATCTGTGCAATGAAGTAATAGCTCATATCATTTATTTCTCCAATTGGTTGGATGTTTTTTCAATTAAAGCTAACGTTTAGAGTATATGAAAAGTAGGCGATTGTATGGTAGTCCACTATCGAATTACAGAAAGGTTGAAGTGAGTTACAACCCTTGATTTTACTACTATCCCGCCTATTTTTTATATACATTGTTATGCGCT